>NZ_JABEMA010000118.1 GCF_013004605.1 Pseudokineococcus marinus | reverse complement strand
GGGCGGACCGGGTGCGCTGGGTCGAGACGGCGTGGGAGGACCCGCGCGCGCAGGCCCTCCGCGACGCCATGGACGCCGAGATGGGCGTGCGGTACGCCGACGTCGAGGACGTCTTCTCGACGCTCGTCATGCCGCCCGGCACCGCGTGGCTCACGACGTGGGTCGCCCTGGACGGCGACGAGCCCGTCGCGACGGCGACCCTGCGGTGGCTCGGCGAGGGTCCCGACCGGCTGGCCGAGGTGAAGAAGGTCTACGTCGCGCCGTCGGGCCGCCGTCGCGGCCTGGCGTCGCAGGCGCTGCGCCAGGTCGAGGGCACGGCCCGCACCCTCGGCGTCGAGCGGCTGCACCTGCACACCGGGAGCCTCCAGCCCGAGGCGATCGCCCTCTACGAGCGCGAGGGCTGGGAGCAGGTCCCCGTCTTCGCGCCGTACGACGTCCTGCCCGTGAGCGTCTGCTTCACCAAGCCCGTCCCCGCCGCCCCCTGACGGCCCCGCACACCGCGGCACCTCGTCGTCCGAGAGCCCTCTCCCCTCGCACTTCGTCGACAGAGTGCCGTGGAGGGGCGCCCTGCCCGGCGGTGTGTCGTCAGAGCGCGGAGGCGCGGGCGGCGCGGCCGCTGCTGACGGCGACGGCGCCCACCCCGAGCACGAGCACGACGAGGGCGCCGACGACGACGAGCAGCGGCGTCGTCCAGGCGCCGGTCGCGTCGTGGACCGCGCCGAGGACGAGGGGGCCGAGGGAGGCCAGCGCGTAGCCGCCGCCCTGGACGAGGGCCGACGTGCGGCGGGCCTGCCGGTCGTCGCCCGACAGCCGGACGACGAGCACGAAGACGATGGTGAAGACGCCGCCCTGGGCCGCGCCGCCGAGCGCGGCCCACAGCAGCCACCACTGCGGCGCGACGAGCAGGCCCACCGGGAAGGCCACCCAGCAGGCGCCGACGAGCGCCAGCACCCGGTCGGGGGCGACGCGCGAGAGCAGCGCCGGCACGCCGAGCGCGCCGACGACGGCGAGCACCTGGAACACCGAGGAGGCGGCCCCCGCGGCCGCCGGGCTCTGGCCGAGGCGGTCGGCGAGGAGCGTCGGCAGCCAGGCGGTGAGCCCGTAGTACGCGAACGCCTGGGCGCCGAAGCCGACCGTGAGGACGGCGGGCGCCCACGCCGGGCGGTGCAGCGCCGCGGGGGCCGCGGGCTCGTCGCCGGCGCCGCGCTCGCGCGGCGGGTCGACGGGCAGCGGCGCCCGGCGCAGCGTCGCGGCGCCCCACAGCAGCGCGCCGAGGACGGCGAGCACGACCCACGACGTCGTCGCCGCCCGCCACCCGAGGAGCTGGGCGAGCGGTTCGGTGCCGAGGGAGGTGAGCATCGAGCCCACGTTGAGCGCGGCGGTGTAGGCGCCCGTCACCGTGCCGGCCCTCGAGGGCGGCACGGACCGCCGGATGATGACGGGGACGACGATGTTGCCGACCGTGATGGCCGTGCCGATGACGGCCGTGCCCGCGAGCACGAGCTCCGTGCCGCCCGAGGCCCGCAGCACCGTCCCGGCCGTGACGCCGGCGAGGCACCACCAGACCGCGGCGGCGGGGCCCGTGCGCGCGATGAGCGCCGAGGCCAGGGGCGCCGCGACGGCGAAGCAGACGACGGGGATCGTCGTGAGCAGGCCCGCCGCGGCGGGGTCGAGGCCGAGGTCCTCGGTGAGCCGCCCGAGCACCGGGGCGACCGCGACGATGGGCCCGCGCAGGCTCAGGGCGACGACGAGGACGGCGGCGACGACGAGCGCGGTCCTCGGTGCGGCGAGGGCGGGTCGTCCCGGCGCCACCGACGGCGCGCCCCGCTCCGTGCCTCGCGCCGTGCCCCCCGCCGTGCCCTCCGTCGTCTCCCGCGCTGCCACGCGGCCATCCTGCCCGCCGGCAGCCACCGTCCCCGCCGCCGTCCGGCGCCCGGGCGCCCTCCCGGGCCAGGATGGCCGGGTGAGCGATGACGCCGGCCCTGACACCGGACCCGCGGAGGGGCGCCCCTGGAGCACCCTGTCCCACCTCGAGTGCCCGCGGTGCGGGGACCACCTGGACGCCTCGGTGCACCAGGGCCTGTGCCCGCGGGACGGCTCGCCGCTGCTCGCGCGGTACGACCTCTCCCGCGTGGTGGTGAGGCGCGAGGAGGTCGAGCGCCGCCCGCCGGACCTGTGGCGCTACCACGAGCTGCTCCCCGTCCAGGGGCCTGAGGGCGTCGTCACGCTGGGGGAGGGCATGACGCCGCTGCTCGACGCGCCGCGCCTGGCCGCGGACCTCGGCGTCGGACGGCTGCTCGTCAAGGACGAGGGGCTGCTGCCCACCGGGTCCTTCAAGGCGCGAGGTGCCGCGGTCGGCGTCTCGCGGGCCCGCGAGCTCGGCGTCCGGGGCCTCGCGATGCCGACCAACGGCAACGCCGGCGCGGCGTGGGCCGCGTACGCCGCGCGCGCCGGGCTGCCGCTCCTCGTGGCGATGCCGGTCGGCGCGCCGGCCATCACGCGCGCCGAGTGCGTCGCCGCCGGTGCGCAGCTCCACCTCGTCGACGGGCTCATCAGCGACGCCGGGAAGCTCGTCGCGGCGGCCGTCGCGGAGGACCCGGACCGCTGGACCGACGTCGCCACCCTCAAGGAGCCCTACCGCATCGAGGGCAAGAAGACGATGGGCTTCGAGATCGCCGAGCAGCTCGGCTGGCGGATGCCCGACGTCGTCGTCTACCCGACCGGCGGGGGCGTGGGGCTCATCGGCATCTGGAAGGCGCTGCACGAGCTGCTCGAGCTCGGGTGGGTCAGCGGGCGGATGCCGCGGCTCGTCGCCGTCCAGGCGACGGGGTGCGCGCCGATCGTCCGCGCCTTCGAGGCCGGCGCCGAGGTGTCCGAGCCCTGGGTCGACGCGTCCACCGTCGCCTTCGGCATCACGGTGCCGAAGGCGCTCGGGGACTTCCTCGTGCTGCGGGCCGTGCGCGAGACGGGCGGGACGGCGCTCGCCGTCGACGACGAGGAGCTGCTCGCCGAGCTGCAGCACGTCGGCTCGCTCGAGGGCCTCGTGCTGTGCCCGGAGGGCGCGGCCGTCGTCTCCGCCGTCCGGCGGCTGCGCGGATCGGGCTGGATCGGCGCCGACGAGGAGGTCGTCGTCCTCAACACGGGCGCCGGGATCATCTACCCGGAGGCGCTGCCCGTCCGCGTCGGCGACGGGCCGGGCGATGTGCCCGTCGTCGCGAAGGACGGCCGCCTGGAGGTGCGTCGTGGCTGAGACCCGCGCCGAGGGCGCCGACGACCAGGGCGCCGGGACCGGGACGGCGCAGCCCGCGCTCGAGGACGTCGTCCTCGACCTGCCCGTCGGGCCGGTCCCCGTCCTGCGGTCGCGGCCCGCCGGCGACGTCGTCGGCCGCCTGCTCCTCGTGCCCGGCTACACCGGCGGCCGGGTCGACCACCGGCTCCTCGTGCCCGAGCTCGCAGCGCGGGGCGTCGACGCCGTGGCGCTGACCCAGCGCGGGCAACCGGGCGCCGTGCGGCCGGAGGAGGAGGGCGCCGACGTCGAGGAGGCGGCGCGCTCCTACGCGCTGCCGCTGCTGGCCCGGGACGTGCACGACGCCGCGGCCGCGCTCGCGGCGCTCGACGACGAGTGGGCGGCGCCGGTGCACCTGCTGGGCCACAGCTTCGGCGGCGTCGTCGCCGGCGAGGCCGCGCTGCTCGACCCGTCGCGCTGGCGCGGTCTGGTGCTGCTGTGCTCCGGGCCCCACGGCTGGCCGAGGCGGATGGCCGACCAGGTCGCCGTCCTCGAGCGCGAGGGCACCGCCGCGGCGCTGTGGGCGCACCTGGCAGCGCCCGGGGGGCTCGAGCCGCCGCCGGACGAGGCCGCGGCAGCGTGGCGCGAGCGGGTGCTCGGCACCTCGCCGGGGCAGCTGCTCGCCGCGGCGCGGGTGCTGGGGTCCCACGAGGACCGGTCGGACGCGCTGCGCGCCACCGGGCTGCCGGTGCTCGTCGCGCACGGGGAGACCGACGCCGCCTGGCCGCAGGAGGACCAGCGGGCGATGGCCGAGCGGGTCGGCGCGGCGTACGCCGTCCTGCCGGGTGGCCACTCGCCGAACGAGGACGCGCCGGCGGCGACGGCGGCGCTGCTGGCCGAGCACGTGCGCGCCGCCGCGGGGGACTGAGGCGGGGTGCGCCGCGGCCGGGGCCGAGCGGTGCACCGAGGTCGCGGTGCACCGCGACCTGGGCGCACCGCTCCTCCCGGGACTACCGCGGCGGCGACGGCGGTTGGGACCGGTGCCCGACGTCACCACCCGGCGCCGGGAGCCGTCCGAGCACCGAGGTGACCCATGACCGTCCCGCTGTCCGTCCTCGACCTGGCCCCCGTCGACGAGGGGACGAGCGTCGGTGAGAGCGTCGCCGGCAGCGTGGCGCTCGCGCAGGCCGCGGAGCGCGGCGGGTACCGGCGGGTCTGGTACGCCGAGCACCACAACATGCCGATGATCGCGTCGTCGGCGACGGCGGTGCTCATCGCCCACGTGGCGGCGCACACCTCGACGATCCGGCTGGGAGCGGGCGGCGTCATGCTGCCGAACCACGCGCCGCTGACCATCGCCGAGCAGTTCGGCACGCTCGCCGCGGTGCACCCCGGGCGCATCGACCTCGGGCTGGGCCGCGCCCCGGGCTCGGACCAGGCGACGATGTACGCCCTGCGGCGCGACCCGTCGTCGGCGGACACCTTCCCCCGCGACGTGCAGGAGCTGCAGGGCTACCTCACGGGCCAGAGCCTCGTGCCCGGCGTCAAGGGCGTGCCGGCGGCGGGCGTCGACGTGCCGCTGTGGATCCTCGGGTCGTCCCTCTTCGGGGCGAAGCTGGCCGCCGCGCTGGGCCTGCCGTACGCCTTCGCCTCGCACTTCTCCCCCCAGGCCCTCGAGGCCGCCGTCGCCACCTACCGCCGGGAGTTCCAGCCGTCGGCGCAGCAGGCGGAGCCCTACGTCGTCGCCGGCGTCAACGTCCTCGCCGCCGACACCCGCGAGGAGGCCGAGCACCACCGCGCCGTCGTCCGCCGCGCCCGGGCGCTCGCCTTCTTCGCCCGCGGCCGCACGCTGACCGACGCCGAGGCCGACCTGCTGCTGGAGTCCGGGGCCGGCGCGCAGATCGACTCGATGATGGTCCACACGGCGCTGGGCACCCCCGACGAGGTGCGCGACCAGCTCGACGCCTTCGCCGCGCTGGCCGACGCCGACGAGCTCATCACCGCCCACTCGGCGCCCACCGCCGCGGCGCGCGTGCGGTCGGTGGACCTGACGGCGCAGGCCGTCGCCGCCGTCCCGGCGTGAGCGCTCGCCCGACCTCTCCCGGAGGCCGCCCCGCGGCGGCCCGCGAGGGGCGTCAGCGGATCGTGTACCCGCCGTCGACGACGAGGTCGTGCCCGTTGACCATCCCGGCGGCCCCGCTGGAGAGGTAGAGGACGGCGGCGGCCACCTCGTCGGGCAGCGCGAAGCGGCCCGTCGGGATCTGCGCCTTCGCGTCCTCGCCCTTCTGGCCGCCCCACGCCGACCGCCCCAGCGCGGTGAGGACGACGGTGGGGGAGACCGAGTTGGCCGTCACGCCGCGACCGGCCCACTCCAGCGCGAGCACGCGGGTGAGGCCCACGACACCGGCCTTGCTGGCGCAGTAGGCCGCGTGGCCGTCGAGCGCCACCGTCGCGGCCTGCGACGCCATGGTCACCACCCGCCCGTACCCGGCGGCCAGCATCCGCCGGCCCACCGCCCGGGCCACGAGGAAGGTGCCGGTGAGGTTGACGGCGAGCGTCCGCGACCACGCCTCGTCCGAGAGGTCCTCCGCGGGGTCGAGGACGGCGATGCCCGCGCACGTCACGAGGACGTCGACCCGCCCGGTGGCCGCGACGGCCGTGTCCACGGCCGCCTCCACCGACGCGGCGTCGGTGACGTCGCAGGCCACGGCGAGGTGCTGGCCCGCCGCGGGGCCCGCGAGCTCGCCGGCGCGCGCGCGTGCGGCGTCCTCCGCCACGTCGACGACGACGACGCGGGCGCCGCGGTCGGCGAGGAGCCCGCAGACGGCGCTGCCGATGCCCGACACGCCGCCCGTCACCAGCGCCGTCCGGCCGTCGAGGCGCAGGGACAGGTCGACCTGCTCGTCCGCCGGGGCGGCGGGCGGGGTGGTGGCGGGGGTGCGGTCGTCGTGCGTGCTCACGTCTGCCTCCGGTGACCGGCCCGCGCCCCGGTGCGCGGGCCTCCGCCCGTGATCCTGCCCGGCGACGCGCCCGGACGCGCCCCGCGCTCGCCGCCGCCGCGCCTCCCCGCCCGGTCGCGGGTCCCCCTGGGTGCCGCCGCGAGCGCCGTCGGCGAGGCTTGCGCCGTGCAGACCCCGCGCCAGCCCCAGCAGCCGTCGTCCGCCGAGGGGGGCGGGGACCAGCAGGTGCACCGCCCCTGCGCCGTCGAGGACCACGGGGTCGTCGGCGACCTCCGCTCGATCATGCTGGTCACGAAGGACGGCGAGGTGGACTTCGCGTGCGCCCCCGACTTCGACAGCCCGGGCGTCTTCGCCGGGCTGCTCGGCGAGGGCGGCGGCGGGTTCTCCGTGCGCCCCACCGCGTGGGACACCACGCACCAGTACTACCTGCCGAGCTCGGCGGTCCTGGCGACGCGCTTCAGCAGCCGCCGCGGGTGCCTCGAGGTCCTCGACGGCATGGTCCCCGAGGAGGCGCTGCCCGACGACGACGCGGAGGCCGGCCCGGGGCGCCGCCCCCTGCTCGTGCGCCTCGTGCGGGTGCTCGACGGCGAGCAGGAGGTCGTCGTCGACTGTCGCCCGGGCTTCGACTGGGGCCGGGCGCCGCACGAGGCGGAGGCCGTCGACGGCGGCGTCCGCTTCCGCGCGGGGGAGGAGCAGCTGGTCCTGCGGTCCTCCCACCCGCTCGAGGTCGAGGACGGCGCGGCCCGCGGGCGCGTCCTGCTGCGCAAGGGCGAGGCCCTGGCCCTGGTGCTGCACTGGGGCGAGCTCGCGCCGGAGGAGGGGGGCGAGGTGGGCCGCGAGGAGGCCCAGCGCCTCCTCGACGCCACGCACGCCTACTGGCGCGACTGGGTGCGGCGCTCGAGCTACCGCGGCCGCTGGCGCGAGATCGTGCACCGCTCGGCCATCACCCTCAAGCTCCTGACGTACGCCCCGACGGGCGCCGTCGTCGCGGCCGGCACGACGAGCCTCCCGGAGGAGGTCGGCGGGGCGCGCAACTGGGACTACCGCTACGCCTGGCTGCGCGACGCCGCCTTCACGACCTTCGCGCTCATGACACTCGGCTTCCCCGACGAGACGGACGCCTTCCTCGCCTGGCTCGAGGAGCGGATGGCGGCGGCGGGCGACGAGGGGCTGCTGCCCGTCTACACCGTCCGCGGGGAGCGCCCGCCGGACGAGGAGGTGCTCGAGCACCTCGGCGGCTACGCGGGCTCGCGCCCGGTGCGCACCGGCAACGCCGCCTACGCCCAGCGCCAGCTCGACAGCTACGGCGAGGTGATGGACTCCATCTACCTCTACAACAAGGTCCGGCCCATCAGCTGGGACATCTGGACCCAGGTCGTCGAGATGCTCGACTGGCTGGCCGACCACGCCGCCGACCCCGACGCCGGGCTCTGGGAGAGCCGCGGGGAGCCGCGGCGCAACACCTACTCGCAGGTCATGGTGTGGGTGGCCTTCGAGCGGGCGCTGCGCGTGTCCCGCCAGCGCGGGCTGCCGGCCCCCCGCCAGAAGTGGGAGGCCTGCGCCGACGCCGCCTACCGCCGCGTGCAGGAGGAGGGCCTGGACCCCCGCACGGGCGGCTACCGCGTCAGCGCGGGCAGCGACCAGCTCGACGCCAGCCTCCTCATGCTGCCGCTCGTGAAGTTCGCCGGCCCCACGGACCCGCGCTTCGCGGCGACGCTCGAGGCGCTGCGCGACGAGCTCGTCGTCGACTGCCTCGTGCGCCGCTACCCGACCGACGGGACGGACGGGCTCGACGGCGGCGAGGGCTACTTCGTCGCGTGCTCGTTCTGGTACGCCGAGGCGCTCTCCAGCGCCGGCCGGCTGCAGGAGGCCGAGGAGGTCTTCGAGAAGACGTTGCGCTTCTCCAACCACCTCGGCCTCTTCGCCGAGGAGGTCAGCGCCACGGGGCACCAGACGGGCAACTTCCCGCAGGCGCTCTCGCACCTCGCGCTCATCAGCGCGGCGGTGCACCTCGACCGCGAGCTCGGCGGGAGCGCCTGACGCGCGGCCTCGCGGTCAGCCGTCGACGAGGTGCCCGTAGACGACGGTGTTGTCCTGGTAGTGGCCGCTGTCGCGGTCGAAGACGCCGCCGCAGGTGATGAGCCGGACCTGCGCGTCCGGCGTCTGCCCGTACACGCGCCGCGTGGGGAAGTCGTCCTTGGGGTAGCGCTCGGAGGTGTCGACGACGAAGGTCGCCGTCGTGCCGTCGGCGCGGTCGACGAGGACCTCGTCGCCCGGCTCGAGCTCGCCCAGGCGGTAGAAGACGGACGGCCCCGCCTTCGAGTCGATGTGGCCGGCCAGGACCGTCGGGCCGACCTCGCCGGCCCGCGGCGACCCGTCGTACCAGGATGCCTTGAGGTTGTCGGGGCCCTCGCGCGGCGGGACGGCGAGGGACCCGTCGTCGTTGAGGCCGAGGTGCAGCAGGTCGGTGTCCACGCCGATGGCGGGCACCCGCAGGCGCACCGGCTCGGCCACCTCGGGCGCCTCGGGCTCCGCGGGAGGCTCGGGCGCGGGCGTCTCGGGCGCCGGGATGCGCACGAGCCCCGGTATGTCGCCCTCCGGCGCGAGGGCCTCGGTGGGCAGGACGTCGCCCTTCGTCGCGTCGGTCACGCGCGTGGGCGACGGCGAGGGTTCGCCGGTCTCCGGCGCGGGCAGCGAGGTGGCCCCGTCGCCGTCCGGTGCGTCGCCGCCGGGGACGGCGTAGGGCGCGTCGGCGACGTCGGAGGCCGTGCGCGGCGGCTCGACCGGGGCGTCCCCCTGCTGGGCCAGCGCGGAGCCGACGAGCCCCGCGCCGACGACGAGGCACGCGATCGACGCCGCGGTGGCCGCCCTGCCGCCGCGGCG
>NZ_JABEMA010000117.1 GCF_013004605.1 Pseudokineococcus marinus | reverse complement strand
GCCTCGGCCTGTCCGACGCCGTCTCGGGCGGCACGCTCCAGAGCCTCGTCGAGGTCCTCGCCGACGAGGACGCCCGCGCCGCCGGCGACCCGGCGGCCCTCGTGCCGGACGCCCGTGCCGCCCGACGCGTCCGCCGCCGGAGCCCCTTGGCGCTGCGCCCCCGGGTCGTGCACGGCCGGGTCCTGGGTCCGGTGGTCCCGGCCGCCTTCATCGACCCCCCGGTGCTCCACCGCACCGCGGCGCTGCTGGCCGCGGAGCGCGGCGTGCCCCACTCCCCCGCCGCCCTCGCGGAGGGCGTCGACATGGGCGCCGCCGGACGGCCCGGCGGCGCCCTCTCGCTGCTGGCGGCCGCTGCCTCCTCCGGCCTGCAGGCGGGCGTGCTGGCGCTCACCCGGCTGCCGGGGCCGGCGCGCCGGCGCCTCGCGGCCGCCCTCGGTCGCAGGCTGCCGGGGAGCGGCTCCGGCCCGCGCGGCGACGTGCTCGAGGGGTGGACGTGGAGCGTGCGCGCTGAGGCGCTCACGCGGTCGGGCGCGCGCGGGACGGCTCTCCTCGAGGGCACGGGGCACCCGGGGTACCTCGCGACGGCGCGCATGGTCGCCGAGGTGGGGCTCCTGCTGGCCCGCACGGCGGAGGACCCGCCACGCACCGGCCACCTCACGCCGGCGCTGGCGGTGGGCCTCGACGGCCTCCCGGAGCTCGCCCACGCCGGGCTGGTGCTGCGGGCGTAGCCGCCGGGATCCCGGGGTGTGACCCACGGCGCGGAGCTGGGGGGCGGGCGCACCGGCCGGGCGCACCACGCGGCTACGGTGCGTAGCGTGCGCATCCGGACGGCGACCGCCGAGGACTGGCCCGCGATCGAACCGGTCTTCCGCACCGTGGTCGGCGCCGGGGAGACGTACGCCTACCCCGACGACCTGACCTCCGAGGCGGCGCGGGACCTCTGGCTGGAGCAGCCGCCCGGATGGGCGCTGGTGGCCGTCGACGACGAGGGCCTGCTCGGGACGGCCAAGGCCGGCCCGAACCGGCCGGGCCGCGGGGCGCACGTCGGGACGGCGAGCTTCATGGTGGCGCCCGAGGCGTCCGGCCGCGGCGTGGGCCGTGCGCTCGGGGAGGCCGTGCTGGCGCGCCTGGCCGCCGAGGGCTACCGCGCCGTCCAGTTCAACGCCGTCGTCGAGACGAACACGCGGGCGGTGGCCCTGTGGCGCTCGCTCGGCTTCACCGTGGTGGGCACCGTGCCGGAGGCCTTCGACTCACGGACGCACGGCCTCGTCGGGCTGCACGTCATGCACCGCCCGCTCTGAGGACCCCTCCGCACCGGTGGGCGCTCACCCCTCCAGCGGGCGGCGCCGCAGGACGACGAGGGCCACGAGCGCGAGCAGGCCGACGACGACGCCGAGGACCTCGGCGGCCGTCGGCAGGTCGGTGGCGACGGCCAGCGCGCCCACCGCGACCACGGGCAGCGAGATGGCGACGTAGAGGACGACGAAGAGCGTCGAGACGACCTCGCCCGTGCGGCCCTCCGGGCTGGCGGCCCGCACCGAGGCGACGCCCGCGCGGAACGCCGTGCCGTGGCCGAGGCCCAGCAGCGTCGCCGCGACGACCACCAGCGGGAGGGCCTGGGCCGCGAGGCCGGCGACGAGCAGTGCCGCCCCGGCGGCGAGGCCGGCGCAGCCCGCGACGAGCGCGCGAGGTGCGGCGAGCCCGCCGGTGGCGACCTGCGCCACCGCCGAGGCGAGGAACGGCACGCCGACGAGGGCGTCCGCCACGACCCGGTCGCCCACCCCGAGCTGCTCGACGAGCAGCTGCGGCGCCACCGCGGTGAAGAGCCCGAAGACGGCGAAGCCGGCGAACCCCGCTGTGGCCGCGGGCACGAACGCCCGCCGGACCTCGACCGGGACGGTCGGGCGCAGCAGGTGCGGCCGCCAGGCCGAGACCGGAGCGGGGCCTCCGCCGTCGCGCCGCTGCGACCCGGCGGTCTCCGGCTGCCACCAGGTGACGAGGGCAGCGGGCACGAGCAGGAGGAGGTGCACGAGGTAGGGCGCGCGCAGGGGCGCCAGCGAGGCCTCGGCGACGAGGGCGGACAGGACCGGTCCGGCGCCGAGACCGAGCACGTTGACCGCGGTGGCGGCCGACGTCGCAGCCCGCGACCACCGCGGCGGGGCCAGCTCGACGACGGCGGTCGTCGCCGTGCCGGTGAAGACGCCCGCGGACAGCCCCGACAGCAGACGGCCCGCGAAGAGCAGGGGCAGGCCGTCGGCGAGCAGGAAGCACAGGGCGCTCAGCGCCGCCGCGGCGAGCCCGAGCAGCAGCAGCGGGCGCCGGCCCAGCCGGTCGGACAGCTCCCCGAGGACGACGAGCGCGGCGAGGACGCCGACGGCGTAGGACGCGAAGAGCGTGGTCTGCACCAGCGGGCCGAAGCCGAGCTGCTCCTGGTAGCGGCCGTACAGCGCCGTCGGCAGCGTGGCACCGGCCATGACGAGCGCGAACACGAGCGCCGCGGCCGCCAGCCGCACCACGCGCGCCCCGTCCGACCGGTCGCGGGCCGCGGCCCCGTCGTCGGTCCGCTGCCCGCCACCGCTCGTCACGGTCCCACCCTGGTGCACCCCGGCCGCCGTCACGACCGCGGTCCTCCGCGGCCGCCCGTCCCCGCGTCGGCGACCCGCCGACCGCAGCGCTGCTCGACGAGGCTCGCCCGCCCGCCGGCCTCACCGCGCCGGACGGCGGCGAGGACGCGGGCCGCCGCGAGCGCCGGCGGCTCGTGCTCCCAGACGCGGACGACCGTCCACCCGGCGCCCGCCAGCCCGGCATCGGTGTCGCGGTCGCGCGCGACGACGCTCGCGAGCTTGGCGCGCCACCACTCCCGGTTCGCCCGCGGCAGGTGGAGGTGCTGCGGGCAGGAGTGCCAGAAGCAGCCGTCGACGAGGACCGCGATCCCGGCCCCCCGCAGGAGGACGTCGACGCGGCGGCGGCGGTTCGTCCCGGCCGGGGTGACGTCCACGACGAACCGCAGCCCGAGGCGGTGCAGCTCGCGCCGCAGCGCCACCTCGCAGCGGGTGTCGCGTCGGCGGTTCGCCCGCATCGTGCGCCGGGCGGCGGGGCTCGACGGCGGGGGCGCCGCGGGCAGGCGCTGCGTGCGGTACCCGACCGCTCGTCCGCTCGCCTCCCCGCCCGGGGCCTCCCGTGCCACCGGCTGATCACAGCAGCGGCCACCGACAGCGCCAGGGCGTCGACGGACCGGCCCCGCCCGCCACGAGCAGCGACGGCGGCCGCCTCCGGACCCGACGCCGCCCCGGTCCCTGACGGGACCGGGGCGGCGTCGGGACGTCGGCTGCGGGACCTCAGCTGCAGCCGGAGGTGCTGCCGCAGCCCTCGCAGACGTAGCAGCTGCCGGCAGGACGCATCTTCGTGCCGCAGGTGAAGCACATCGGCGCGTCCGTCGCGGTGCCGAGGGACTCCATCAGCTCGCTCGAGGAGTGCACCTCGACGGGGGCCTTGCGCGCCGTCGCGGCGCCCGCCCCGGACTCGGCGACCTCGGTCGGCGCCGCGGCGACCGGCGCGGAGGACGCCACCGGACGGCCCGCGGGGGCCGTGTCGACCGACTGCGACACCGCGTCGAAGTCGTCCTGGTCGTCGCTGGCGCTCGGCGTGTACGAGCCCGTCTCGAGGTGGCGCGCACGCTCCTCGGCGGTGTGGATGCCGAGCGCCGAGCGCGTCTCGAAGGGCAGGTGGTCGAGCGCCAGGCGGCGGAACATGTAGTCCATGACCGACTGGCTCATGCGCACGTCCGGGTCGTCGGTGAGGCCCGCCGGCTCGAAGCGCATGTTGGTGAACTTCTCGACGTAGGTCTCGAGCGGGACGCCGTACTGCAGCGCCACCGAGATGGCGATGGAGAAGGCGTCCATGACGCCGGCCAGCGTGGAGCCCTGCTTGCCGAGCTTGAGGAAGACCTCGCCGAGCCCGCCGTCGGGGTAGGAGCCCGCCGTCAGGTAGCCCTCCGCGCCGCCGACCGCGAACGACGTGGTGATCGAGGGGCGCGACTTCGGCAGACGCGTGCGGGTCGGCCGGTACTCGACGACGGGGGTCGGGGCCTCGACCTGCTGGTCCTTCTTGGCCTCCTTGCCGTCGCCGAGGGGCTGGCCGACCTTGCAGTTGTCGCGGTACAGCGCGACGGCCTTGAGACCGAGCTTCCACGACTGGAAGTACGCGTCCTGGACCTCCTCGACGGTCGCCGTCTCCGGCAGGTTGACCGTCTTGGAGATGGCGCCGGAGAGGAACGGCTGGCAGGCGGCCATCATGCGGATGTGGCCCATGGGCCGGATGGCCCGGGCGCCGATCGCGCAGTCGAAGACCTCGTAGTGCTCAGGACGCAGCCCGGGGGCGTCGACGACGTGGCCGTGCTGGGCGATGTGCTCGACGATCGCCTCGACCGTCTCCTCGGCGTAGCCGAAGGCCCGCAGGGCGCGCGGGATCGTCTGGTTGACGATCTGCATGGAGCCGCCGCCGACGAGCTTCTTGAACTTCACGAGCGAGAAGTCGGGCTCGATGCCGGTGGTGTCGCAGTCCATCATGAAGCCGATGGTCCCCGTGGGGGCCAGGACGCTGGCCTGGCTGTTGCGCCAGCCGTTGGCCGCGCCGATCTCGTTGCCCTCGGCCCAGACGCGGGTGGCGAGGCGGTGCACGTCGGCGTCGGCGCTGTGGAGGGTGCGGATCTCGTCGTTGGCCGCGGCGTGCTTGCGCATGATCCGCTGGTGGCCCTCGGCGTTGCGGGCGTAGCCCTCGTACGCGCCGACGACGCCGGCCAGCTCGGCCGAGCGCTTGTACGCCGCGCCGGTCATGAGCGAGGTGATGGACGCCGCGAGCGAGCGCCCGCCCTCGGAGTCGTAGGCGAGGCCCGACGCCATGAGCAGCGCGCCGAGGTTGGCGAAGCCGATGCCGAGCTGGCGGAAGGCGCGGGTGGTCTCGCCGATGGCCTCGGTGGGGAAGTCGGCGAAGCAGATGGAGATGTCCATCGCCGTGATGACGAGCTCGACGGAGCGGGCGAAGCGCTCGGCGTCGAAGGACCCGTCCTGGCGGAGGAAGAAGAGCAGGTTGAGGCTGGCGAGGTTGCAGCTCGAGTTGTCGAGGTGCATGTACTCCGAGCAGGGGTTCGAGGCGTTGATGCGCCCCGACTCCGGCGTCGTGTGCCAGTCGTTGATGGTGTCGTCGTACTGCAGGCCCGGGTCGGCGCACTCCCACGCGGCCTTCGCGATCGAGGACCACAGCTCGCGGGCGTCGACCTCCTCGACGACCTCGCCCGTGGTGCGCGCCCGCAGGCCGAAGGACGTGCCGTCCTCGACGGCGCGCATGAACTCGTCGCTGACGCGCACCGAGTTGTTGGCGTTCTGGTACTGCACCGAGGTGATGTCCTCGCCGCCGAGGTCCATGTCGAACCCGGCGTCGCGCAGCGCGCGGATCTTGTCCTCCTCGCGCGCCTTCGTCTGGACGAACTCGGCGATGTCGGGGTGGTCGACGTCGAGGACCACCATCTTCGCCGCGCGCCGCGTGGCGCCGCCGGACTTGATGGTGCCGGCGGAGGCGTCCGCCCCGCGCATGAAGGACACCGGCCCGGACGCCGTGCCGCCCGAGCCCTGCAGCAGCTCCTTCGAGGAGCGGATCCGAGAGAGGTTGAGGCCGGCGCCGGAGCCGCCCTTGAAGATCATCCCCTCCTCGCGGTACCAGTTGAGGATCGAGTCCATCGAGTCGTCGACGGAGAGGATGAAGCAGGCCGAGACCTGCTGCGGGCTGGACGTGCCCACGTTGAACCACACGGGGCTGTTGAAGGAGAACACCTGGTGCAGCAGCATCCAGGTGAGCTCGTGCTCGAAGACCTCGGCGTCGGCCTCGCTGGCGAAGTAGCCGTTGTCGCGGCCGGCGCGCCCGTAGGTGAGCACCACCCGGTCGATGAGCTGGCGCAGCGACGTCTCCCGGGCGTCGCTGCCCACGGCGCCGCGGAAGTACTTCGTCGTCACGATGGTCGACGCGTTGGCGCTCCAGGACGCCGGGAACTCGACGCCCCGCTGCTCGAAGATCGTGGCGCCCGTCTTCCAGTTGGTCTGGACGACGTCGCGGCGCTCCCACTCCACCTCGTCGTAGGGGTGGCGACCGGCGGTCGTGAACAGCCGCTCGACCACCAGGCCCTTGCCCCGTCCTCCGCCCTTGCGGGCGGACCGGGGGCGCGGCGTCGTCTCGGTCATGGGTCCTTCTTCCGTCGCTCGTCCTGCCACCGCAGGGCGGTGGGCTCGTCCTCGGTGCTGGCGGCCGCGCGGGCGCGGCCCAGGTGGTGCGGTCTCGTGGGTCTGGTCCGGGGGGTCCGGTCCGGTGGGTCTGGGCGGGTGGGTCTGGTCTGGGGTGGGTCTGCGGCGGGGCGCGCTGGGGTCCTCGCAGGGCCGCCGGGCGGCCTCAGGTGGTCCGGCCGGCGGGCTCCTCCGCCCGGGCGCCCTCCGTGCTGGCGTCCCCCGTGCTGGCGTCCCCGCCGCTGGTGCCACCGCTGCCGGCGTCGCGCTCGGCGCGCAGCACGGCGATGGCCGCCGCGAAGTCCTCGAGCGTGTCGAAGGCCTGGTAGACGGAGGCGAAGCGCAGGTAGGCCACCTCGTCGAGGTCGCGCAGGGGCGCGAGGACCGCCACGCCGACGTCGTGGGCCTCGACCTCCGCGGCCCCGGCCGTGCGGATCGACTCCTCGACCTGCTGGGCCAGCAGCGCCAGCCGGTCCTCGGTGACGGGCCGTCCCTGGCAGGCCTTGCGCACGCCCGACAGCACCTTCTCGCGGCTGAAGGGCTCGGTGGTGCCCGAGCGCTTGACCACGGTGAGGCTGGCGGCCTCGATCGTCGTGAAGCGCCGCTGGCAGCTCGGGCACTGGCGACGGCGCCGGATCGCCGTGCCGTCGTCGGTCGCCCGCGAGTCGACGACGCGGGAGTCGGGGTGGCGGCAGAACGGGCAGTGCACGGCGACCCTCCCGTCTCGGCGCCCGGCCCCCGCCGACCCCCGTCGGGGCGCGGGCGCTCCTCCACAGCGTGTGGACGAGCTGTCCCCAGCGTCCACAACCTGTGGAGTAACGACAGCCGTGCAACTACTAGATGTTGGGGTGAACGCTAGGCCGGGGCCCACGCTTCCGCAAGCACCGGCGTGTCGTCGGGGCACCGCCCTCCCGGGCCGGGCGGCACACGCCGCAGGGCCCGGCCGCTCCGGCTGCGCCCCGTCCGTGCGGCGACCAGCCACCCGACCACCGGCCACCCGTCCACCGTGCACGCGACCACCGTGCACCCGACCACCGACAGCGCCGTCGGCGCCCGAGGAGGGCGCCGACGGCGTGAGCGGGACGAGTCGCGAGGTGTCCCGGGTCAGGCCGCGCCGGTGAGCCAGTCCTGCACCGGCCCGATGGTGAAGTACAGGAGGAAGGCCGCGGCGACGACCCACAGCAGGGGGTGCACCTCCCGCGCACGACCGCGCGCGACCGCGAGCAGGACGTAGGTGAGGAAGCCGGCGCCGATGCCCACGGTGATGGAGTAGCTGAAGGGCATGAGGACGATGGTGAGGAAGGCCGGGAGGGCGACGCCCGGGTCGTCCCACCGGATGCCGGTGACCTGGCTCATCATGAGGAAGCCGACCACCACGAGGGCGGGGCTGGCCGCCTCGTAGGGCACCAGCGAGACGAGCGGCGAGGCGACGACGGCGACCAGGAAGGCCGCCCCGGTCACCACGCTGGCGAGCCCGGTGCGGGCGCCGTCGCCGACGCCCGCGGCGGACTCGACGAAGCTCGTCGCGCTCGAGGCGCTCGCCGCCCCGCCGGCGACGGCGGCCAGGGAGTCGACGAGGAGGATCCGCTGGCTGCCCAGCGGGTTGCCCTCCTCGTCCAGCAGCCCGCCCTCCGCGCCGACCGCGACCATCGTCCCCATCGTGTCGAAGAAGTCGGCGACGACGAGGGTGAAGACGACGAGCACGGCCGTGACGGCGCCGACCGCGGCGAAGGCGCCGACGAGGCTCACCTGACCGAGGAGCCCGAGGTCGGGCCACGCCAGCCAGGCCGCCGGCGCCTCGGGCACGGTGAGCCCGAAGCCCGTGGGGTTGCTGCCGTCGGGCGCCTGCCCGCCGACGTCGAACACGGCCTGGACGACGAGGGCGAGGGCCGTCGCGACGACGACGCCGATGAGCAGCGCGCCACGGACCCCCCGGACGACGAGGACGACGGTGACGAGGAGCCCCACCACGAAGACCACGGTGGGCCAGCCCCGCAGCGACCCGCCGACCCCGAGCTCGAGCGGGGTCCCCCCGCCCACCGGAGCGCGGACGAAGCCGGCGTTGACGAGTCCGACGAGGGTGAGGAAGAGGCCGATGCCGACGCTGATGGCCGTCTTGAGCTGGCGCGGCACCGCCCGCAGCACGGCGCGGCGGAAGCCGGTGAGGACGAGGACGAGGATGACGAGCCCCTCGAGGACGACGAGGCCCATGGCCATGGGCCACGTCATGCCCGGCAGGCTCGCGACGCCGTAGGCGATGAAGGCGTTGAGGCCCAGCCCGGCGGCCAGGCCGAGGGGGAAGCGGCCGACGAGCCCCATGAGGATCGTCATGACCGCCGCCACGAGGGCGGTCACGGCGGCCACGGCCGGCAGGTCGGGTGCGTCGCCGCCCCCGAGGTAGGTGCCCGTCGAGTCCGGCACCGTCCCGATGATCAGCGGGTTCAGCACGACGATGTAGGCCATCGCCACGAAGGTCACGAGGCCGCCGCGGACCTCGCGGCCGATGGTCGAGCCCCGGGCCGTCACCCCGAAGAAGCGGTCGACCCGCCCCCCGGGCGGGACGCCGTCGGTCGTGGCGTGCGGGTCGGGGTCGGTGCGGCTCATGCGGCCTCCGCGGGACGAGCCGCGGGTGCGGCGCCGCCGCCGCCGCGGCGGAGCTGGCGCTGACGGCGCCACTCTGGCAGAGCGGGAGCCGCCACGGCGCCACCCGGGGGCGCCTCAGGCGGGGACGAGGATCCGGTCGCCCACGGCCAGCGCCACCGAGTCGAGGCCGTTGGCCTCCTTCAGGCGCAGCACGACGTCCCGGACGTCCTCGTCCGGCGCCGCCACCTCGTCGGCGATGGACCACAGGGTGTCGCCCGGCAGCACGACGACCTCGGCGGGGACCTCGGCCGCGGGCGCCGCCGCGACGACC
>NZ_JABEMA010000116.1 GCF_013004605.1 Pseudokineococcus marinus | reverse complement strand
GGCGACGCGCGCGACCAGCCCTCGGAGCAGGAGCGGCCCACGCCCGGCGCCGACCTCGGCCTCCGTGACGGCGCCGACGACCGGGCGCGCGCCGGCAGCGGCGGTGAGCGGTGACCGCGCCGGCCCTCTCGCTGGTCGTCACGACCGTCGGGCGCCCGCAGGAGTTCGAGCGGCTGCTGCGCTCGGTGATCGCCTCGGAGCTGGCCGACCGCGTGGAGCTGGTCCTCGTGGACCAGAGCGCCGACCAGGCCTGCGCCGCGGTCCTCGACCGGCTGGCGCCCCCGGCGTCGCCCGCGCCGCTCGTCCGCACGGCGCGGACGACGTCCGGTCGCGGCGCCTCCCACGGGCGGAACACCGGGCTCGGCCTCGCGACCGCCCCGGTCGTCGGCTTCCCCGACGACAACTGCTGGTACCCCGAGGGCGCCCTGCGGGCCGTCGTCGAGGCCTTCGCCGACGACCCGGACCTCGCCGGCCTCTCCGGTCGCCAGCTGACGGAGGAGGGGCGTCCCTCGATGCTCCGGTGGAAGGCGGCGGCCGGGCCCGTCACCCGACGCAACTTCCTCCACACCTCGATCATGTCGACGATGTTCTTCGCCCGGGACCACATGGACGCGGTCGGCCACTTCGACGAGACCATGGGGGTCGGCTCCTTCGGCTGGTACGGCGCGGGGGAGGAGTCCGACCTCGTGCTGCGGGTCCTGGCGGCCGGCGGGCGGGTCCGCTACGACCCCGCCCTCGTCGTGCTCCAGGAGGAGCCTCGCGAGGCCCCGGACGAGCGCTTCGTCGCGAAGATGCTCAGCTACGGGTGCGGCATGGGGCACCTGTGGCGCCTCCACGGCCTCTCCCGCGCCCAGCTGGCGTACTACGCCGCCCGCAAGGTGGGGGGCGTCGCCGTGCGCACCGCCCAGGGGCGCCCCGTCGTCGCCCGCGCTGACGCGGCCTACCTGCGGGGACTGGCGGCGGGCCTCGTCGACAGGCCGCCGCGCGCGCTGCGCGAGCGGGCCGCCGTCGCCGGCACCGCGGCGCCGCGGGCGGGCGCCCGTCCCGGGGTCCCGGGTGCCTGAGGCCCCGGCGAGCACTGGCCGGGCCCCGGAGCGCACCGGGACCGGGAGGTCGCACCTGCCCGGGGGGCTCTGGTGGGTCTCGCCGGTGGGGGCGGTCGCCCTCATCGTCCCCGCTTCGCTGTGGTACGCGGCGAGCCTCAGCGACGACACCTACCGCCTGCTGTGGCGCACCCCGAAGGTGCTCGGGCCGACGACGACGGCGCTGGCCGCCGCGGCGGCGCTGGCCTTCGTCGTGGGCGCCGCCACGGTGCGGGCGCTGGCACGACGCCGGGTCGTGCGTCCCTGGCCCGGCCTGGGCGCCGACGTCCTCGACCGTGTCGAGCGCGGCTCGGGCGTCGTCTTCTGGCTCACGGCCGTGGGGTACGCGGCCTTCGCCGTCGCCGCGGCGGCGCGCGGCCTGTCCCTGTCGGCGCTCGTCCGGTCGGTCGTCGACCAGGACAACTACGGGTCGGAGTTCCGCGACCAGCTCGCGCCGGTCCCGGGCGTGACGACCCTCACCCAGTGCGGGCTGGCCTACGTGGTGATGGCCTCCGTCCTCCTCGTCCACCGGTGGGACGGGCGGACGGCGCGCCGGCTCGGCGTCGTGCTGCTGCTCGCGCTGGTGCGCTCCTTCGTCAACACCGAGCGGCTCGCCCTCCTCGAGCTGCTGGTGCCCCTCGTCGTCGTCCTGGCGGTGGCCCTGCGCCGACGCGGTGGCGCCGTCGCCCGCCGGGCCGTCGTGCTCGCCCCCGCCGTCCTCCTGCCGCTCGTCGTCGCCGTCTTCGGCGCGTTCGAGTACTCGCGCAGCTGGCAGTTCTTCGCCGACCGCACGGACCAGTCCTTCGTCGGCTTCGTCCTCGCCCGGGTGGCGGGCTACTACGCCACGGCCTTCAACAACGGCGCCATCCGCGTCGAGGAGGGCACCTACCCCGGTCGGCTGCCCTACGAGAGCGTCCAGATGGTCTGGGACGCTCCCGGCGTCTCCTCGCTGGGTCTGTACGACCGGTGGTCCGCCAGCCCTCCGCTGGCGTCGCAGGACCTCCTCGAGCGCTTCGGCAACCCGGAGTTCAACAACCCGGGCGGCCTGCTCGTCCCCGTCGTGGACCTGGGGGTGGTGGGCGGCCTGCTGTACCTCCTCGTCGCGGGCGTCCTCGTCGGCCTGGCGTACCAGGCCTTCGTCGAGGGCCGGCTCGTCGGCCTGCTGCTCTACCCCGTCGCCGCGACGGGCGTCTTCGAGCTGCCCCGCTACGTCTACTGGAGCCAGGGAAGGGTCCTGCCCGCCGTGCTGTGCATCGCCGCCGTCAGCCTCTACGCCCTGCGCGCCCGCCGGCGCGCGGACCGTCCGCCGGGCGACCTCGGCCCGGCGGTGCCCGCCGGCTCCGTCACCGGGAGCCCGTCGTGAGCGGTCCGGGCCCCCGGCCGACCGCCGAGCCCCTGCGCTGGCTCGTCATGGCCACGCACGTCGGTCCGGACGGGCAGGGCGGCGGGATCGTCCGCTACACGACCCAGCTCGCCGGGGCCCTGGAGCGCCGGGACGACGTCGAGCTCCACGTCCTCGCGGGCGAGGCGGGGCCGTGGTTCGGCACGTGGATGGCGCCGGAGCGCGTGCACGCCGCGCCCCGGCTGCCGCGGACCGCAGCCGCTCTCGTCGAGAGGCTCGGCGGCGGCCCGCTGGCCCGCGGCGGCATGGACGTGGTGCAGGGGACCAAGCACCTGCTGCCGCTGCGACGGCGCACCGGTGGGGCGACGTCGGTGCTCACCGTGCACGACATGATCCTGCTGGACCGCCCGCAGGACTTCGACCGGGCGAAGCGCACGCTGCTGCGCCGTCCCTACCTGTCGAGCCTGCGCCAGGCGGACGTGCTGGCCTCCGTCAGCCGGGCCACCGCGGGGCACCTGGCCCGCTGGGTGCCGTCGGCGCCCGCGCGGACCGCCGTCGTGCCGCTCGCGACGTCCCCCACGCTGCTCGGGGCCGTCCCCGAGCCGATCCCGCAGCTGCGGGGGCGCCCCTTCGCCCTCGTCGTCGGCGACCCCAGCCCGCGCAAGAACCTGCCCCTGCTCGTCGACGCCTGGCCGCAGGTGGTCGACCAGGTGCCCGACGCCGTGCTCGTCGTCGTGGGGCCGGACAGCTGGGGCGAGACGGTCCACGGCCGTCGCTTCGCCGAGCTCGTCGAGGCCGGCAGCCTCCTGCGCCTCACCGACCTGCCGGACGCGCCGCTGCGCTGGTGCTACGAGCAGGCGGCCGTGGTCCTGTGCCCGAGCCTCGCCGAGGGCTTCGGTCTGCCCGCCCTCGAGGGGCTCGACCTCGGCGCCCCGGTCGTCACCTCGCTCGACGCGGCGCTGGTCGAGGCGACGGGCGACCTCGCCCTCCACCTGCCGGGCGACGACCCCCGGCCCTGGGTGGCGGCGACGGTCGAGGCCCTGCGCCGCGGACGGGCCGCGCACGACGCCGCGGCTCCCGAGAGGTCACCCCGGACCTGGGACGACGTGGCCGCCGAGACGGTCGCCGCCGTCCGCGCCGCGCGGGGCTAGGCGCGGCGCGCCAGCCGCAGCGCCAGCCCTCCGGTGCGTGCGGGCAGGACGCCGGCGAGCCACGCGGCGTCGTCGCGCCCGAGGACGCCGACCCTCGGCGCCAGCAGGAGCAGGACGACGGCGAAGGCGACCGCGCCCAGCGGCACCGCCACCCACGGGGGCGTAGCCGCGGCGACGGCGCCCGCGACGAGTCCCGCGACCCCGGCGGCCACGGCCGGTCGCAGGAGGACGCCGACCCTGAGGTCGCGCACGGGCGGGAGGTCGCGCGAGGCCACCAGGAGCGCACCGGCGTAGGCGACCTGGGCCGACACGGCCGCGACGACGGCGCCGGCGGCCCCCAGGCCCGGGACGAGCGCGAGGCAGGCGCCCACGTCGACGAGGGCGGCCAGGGCGGCGGCGCGGACGGCGACCGCCACCCGCCCGGTCCCGAGCCAGTAGGCCCCCAGCGCCCCCGCCGTGGTCGCGGGCAGCAGCAGCAGGCAGAGGCCGCGCAGCAGCGGTGCGGCCTCGCCGAAGGAGGCGCCGTAGAGCGCGACCAGCAGGGAGGGCCCCAGGGCGAGGAAGCCCGCGACGAGCACCACGCCGACCGCGAGCAGCACGCGCAGCGCCCGGCCCACGACGGCGGAGAGCCGGTCCGCGCCCCCCGCCGCGTGGGTGCGGGCGACGGCGGGCATGGCGGCGCCCGTGACCGCCGCCATGACGGCGACCGCGACGGAGACGAGCGTGAAGCACGCGGCGAAGAGCCCCACGTCGCGGGCGGTGCCGAAGAGGTCGATGAAGACGAGCTCGACGCGCCGCTCGACGACCTGGGCCAGGGCGAGGCTGGCGACGAAGCCGAGCCAGAGCCGGGCGACCGGACGCAGCGGCACGGGCGGGCCGGCGCGGGGCGTGCCGGGGACCCGGCGCTGCAGGACGAGGAGCGCGCCGAGCAGGTAGAGGGAGCCGACGGCCTGGCCCACGAAGACGCCGGTCACCCCGAGGCCGCCGAGGACGGCGACGACGCCGAGCAGCGGACCCGCCCCCTGGCTCACGAGGCGGCGCTGGCTGACCCGCGACCAGCCGTCGAAGGCCACGACGCGCACGGTCAGCGCGTAGGCGAGCGCGTCCACGAGGGCCGTGCCGGCGATGACGCCCCAGAGCAGGAGCGGCTCGTCGCGCAGGGCGCCGAGGCCCAGCAGGCCCGCGGCCAGCACCACGCCCGTGACGACGTGGGCCCGCAGCGACCACACGCGCAGCCAGTGCAGGGAGCGGTCGTCCCCGGCGCCCCGGGCGGCCGACAGGAGCTGGATGCCGGCCTGGGTGAGGGACAGGACGAAGGTGTTGAGGACGAGCGCCTGCACGTAGGACAGCAGGCTCTGCAGCCCGAGCCCCTCGGCGCCGAGGACCCGGCTCACGACCACGGACAGCGCGAGGGCGGAGACCATCGGCAGCACGGTGGCCGCGACCCGCCAGAGCCCGCTGCGGACGACCTCGCGCTCACCGCCTCCCGGACGGGGCGGCGGCGCCGCCCCGTCGCTCACGGGCGCGGCCCGTCGAGGAGCCCCTCGAGGAAGCCCTCCAGGCGCGCGGCCCGGTCCGCCCAGTCCATCTCCCGCGCGGCGCGGACCCCGTCGTGGTTGACCCCGGCGCCGACCGCCCGCGCCAGGGCGGCGTCCTCCTCGCCGGGCGCCGCGGCGACGTGGACGCCGGGCGGGGCGGGACGCACCGAGGGCGGCAGCGTGGAGACGACCTGGAGGCCGGAGGCCAGGTACTCGAAGAGCTTCATCGGGCTCCGACCGCGGTTGAGGTCGGTCCGCCGCAGGGGCAGGAGGCCGACGAGCGCCTGCCGCATGAGCCCCGGGGTGCGCTCGTAGGCGACCCCGCCGTGCACGACGACGTTGTCCGGCAGCGCGGGCACGGGCACGGTCGTGGGGCCGTAGACGTCGACGGGCAGGTCGGGGCGCCCGCGGGCCATCGCGGCGAGGGCGTCCCAGTCGAACCGGTCGTCGACGGCGCCGACGTACACCGCCCCCCGCCGCTCCACCGCCCCGCCGGAGGAGTCGAAGCGGCCGAAGTCCACGCCGTTGTCGAGGACCAGCGAGGGCACGTCCGGGCGGACCGCGCGGAGCCGCTCGAGGACGACCGAGGACGTGGCGACGAGGGCGTCGACGCGGCGCAGCAGCCGCTGCTCAGCGCGCACCTTGGCCGCGGACTCGACGATGTCGGTCGAGCGGTAGACCACCGCGCGGGCGCGCACGAGGCGCTCGACCCCGGCGGCGAGGGGCTGGTCGACGAGGAGGACGTCGACGTCGTCCAGCCCCAGGTCCGCCAGCCGTCGCCGCAGCGGCGGCACGGCCGTGCGCAGCGACAGCGGGCCGAGGTGCACCGGACCGGCGGACGTCGGCAGGAGGGTGAGGGGCACCAGCGCCGGCACGCCGTCCGCGCCGGTGCGGGTCCGCAGCGCCATCCCGGCGCGGCGGCGGACCTCCGGGTCCCGCCACCGCAGCGCGTGGGCGAGGGAGACGGGGGTGGACAGGTGCGCCACACGGTGGCCGCGGGCCCGCAGCTCGCGGGCCAGGTGGTGGCTCCCGACCGTGAAGACGCCGCCGGGAGCGGTGTGGCCGACGACGAGGACCCTCATGCGCCCTGCCTCCACCGCGCGGGGGAGACGGCGAGCAGCGCGCGCCGCGCCGGCCCCGGGACCGTGTCGGCGAACCACGCCGTGTCCTCGCGCGAGAAGAGGCCGACGGCCCGACCCGCCAGCGCGGTGACGGCGAGGAAGGCGACGAGGGCCGCCGGCAGGGCCAGGGGGCCGTCGACGAGGGCGTCGGCGCCGAGGGCCGCCGCCGTCGCCGCGAGCGCGGTGGCCGCGGCCCGCGCGACGCCGGCCGGGGCCAGCCCGAGGTGGACGCCGCTGCGCAGCGTCACGACGACGAGCACGGCCGCGGCGGTGCCCGAGCCCGCGACGCTCGCGACGACGGCGCCGTCGACGCCCAGCGGCGGCACGAGCAGCCAGGCGAGGGCGACGTCGGCCGTCGCGCCCGCGCCCCCGGCCGCGAGGACGGGCCGCAGGCGCCCCGTGCCCGTCCAGTAGGCGCTGCAGAGGGCGGCGAGGGGGGACAGCAGCAGCGTCACGGACAGCCAGCGCACGAGGTCGCCGGACTCCGCGAAGGCGGGGCCCCAGGCGGCCGTGACGACGAGCGGGGCCACGGAGACGGCGCCCCCGGCGAGCAGAAGGGCGAGGGCGACGACGATGCGCAGCACCCGGCCGAGCGCCTGGTCGACGCGCTCGACCTCCCCGGCGCCGTGGGCGGCGGCGATGGCCGGCATCGCGGCGCTGATGAGGGCCGTGGAGAGCACGAGGGCGATGCCCACGACGTTGAAGGCGACCGAGAAGTGGGCCACCTCCTCGGCGCTGCGGTAGGCGTCGAGGAAGACGAGCTCGACCCGCCGGTCGACGACCTGGGTGAGCAGCGAGCTGAGGGCGAAGAGCGCCCACACGCGCAGGACGGGCGGCCAGGCGGGGGCGGGCAGGTCCCGCGTCGAGGGGTAGGGGCTGGCCCGGTCCATCCGGCGCAGCACGACGAGCAGGACGGAGGCCGAGACGAGCTGGGCGACGAAGACGCCGGTGATGCCCGCCCCGAGGAGGATCGCCGCGATGCCGAGCAGCGGCGTCGCGCCCGTGGCGACGAGCCGGCGGACCGACGTGGGCCCCCAGCCGTGGCGGGCGATGTGCCGGCTCGAGCTCCCCCAGCACAGGCTGTCGACCACGGTCGTCGCCGCGGCGACGAACCACAGCGCCTGGTAGGAGTCGCGGCCGAGGCCCACCGCGACGAGGACGGCGGCGGAGGTGGCGCCGCCCGCGAGGTGGGCCCAGCCGCTCCACCGGGCCAGGTGGGCCAGTCGCGCCTGCTCGCGCGCCCCTCCCGCGGCGGCGATGAGCCGGACGCTGGCCGTCGTGAAGGAGACGATGACGACCGACACGAGCAGCGACGAGACGTAGGCCACGAGGCTCTGCTCGCCGAGGACCTCGGCGCCGAGGAGGCGGCTGATGACGATGGACAGCGCCAGGGTCGACCCCATCGGCAGGACGGCGCTGGCCGCGTTCCAGATCCCCCCGCGGAAGACGCGGCTGCGGCTGCCGCCGCCGTAGGAGCCGCCCGGCGGTGACGCCGGGTCCTCGAGCCCCTCCCCGACAGCGGCGCGGGGCGCCCCGGGGTCGGGAGCGCCCGGTCCCTGCTCGGCGGCGCTGGGCCCTGGCACGGCGGCTCCGTCCTGGTCGGGGGTGGCGCGCGCCGACGCGCGCGCGTCCGGCGGCGGGTGTCGGTCGCGACGTCGCGGTGCCCGGGTGCGGGCTCCGACACAGTAGGCCCACCCGCGGCGGGGGCGGCCCTCGGCCGCGCCCGCGTCGGCCTGTCTCACCCGGGAGGGGGACCCCCTGCGGGGGCGCGCCCTCCCGGGCGGCGGCGGCCTCAGCGCTCGACGCAGACGGGGTTGCCGTCGCGCACCCAGCCCTTGGCCTCGTAGTCGCCGAGGGGCGCCTGGGTGACGAGGAGGGTGCTCGGGCCGCCGAGGACGGTGAAGCCGTTGAGGTGGACGCCGCGGGCGGTCGAGCCGACCGCCCGCAGGAAGCCGACCTGGCGGCTCGCCGAGCTCCGGGTGCCGGAGATGCGCAGGCCCTCGACGACCACGTCCTCGAGGGGGCGGCTGCCGTCGACCCAGCCGTCCCAGACGAGGACGGCGCCGTGGTCGACCGTCGTGGACTGGTTGGCGTCGACCACCACGCCGCCGGACACACGGACGCGCACCGGGGCGAAGGTCCGCCAGCCCGGCTCCTTGGCGATGTAGACGGCGGCGGCGTTCGACCGCTCCACCCGGATGTCGGTGTAGGTGATGTCCTCGCCGCCGACGACGGTGACGCCGCGGCCCCAGGAGGTGCCGAGGACCGTCGGCGAGGTCACCGCGACGCGGCGGACGGGCTGGCCGTCCTGGGCGTAGGAGACGACGGCGACGCCGTCGTCCCCGGAGTCCCGGACCACCGGCCGGACGACCTCGCCGTCGGAGGAGGGCCCGGTGATGTGGATGCCGTCGGCCCGGGTCCCGCTGACGCGGGCGTCGACGAGGGAGAAGCGCTTCGCGCCCCAGAAGTAGATGCCCGCCGCGGCGGACCCCTCGACGCGGACGCGCTCGACGCTGACGTCGCTGGCGCCGAGCACCGTGAGCTTCATGTCGTCCCAGGTGCCGAGGCGCTCGGTCGCCGTGGGCATCGCCAGCGTGATGTCCCGGATCGTCGTTCGGTCCCCCTGGACCAGGAGGGCCGAGCGACGCGGGTCGGTCGCGAGGAGGGTGCCCGTGCCCGCGAGCGTCAGGTCGGGGCGGCGCAGGCGGAGCACCTGGGTGTGGCGGAAGACCTTGCCGGCCGGCAGCACGAGCGTCGTGCCCGGGGCGGCGGTGTCCAGGGCGCGCTGCAGGGCGGCGGTGTCGTCGGTCCGCCCGTCGCCGACCGCGCCGAAGGCGGTGAGCGGCGTGCCGCTGGCCGCCAGGGCCGGCCCGGGGTCCGCGGGCGTCGGCGCCGCGGTGGGGGCGCTCGTGGGGGCGGGTGCGGGAGACGTCGTCGCGGGG
>NZ_JABEMA010000115.1 GCF_013004605.1 Pseudokineococcus marinus | reverse complement strand
GTCGCGGCACCCGCCCCCGAGGGCGCGGCCGCGAGGGCCAGCGGCGCACCGGCCCCGGCCTGGTCGTCCCGGGCGAGGTCGTGTCCGGGGACGGCGGCCCCGGTGGCCTCGGGCTCGTCGACGTCCACGACGACGACGTCGCCCTCGCCCACCTCGCCCGCCAGCAGCGCGCGGGCCAGGCGGTCGCCGACCTCCCGCTGCACGAGCCGGCGCAGCGGTCGCGCCCCGTAGGCCGGGTCGTAGGCCTCGAGGGCCAGCCAGTCGCGGGCGGCCGGCGTCACCTCGAGCCCCAGCCGCCGCTCGGCGAGGCGGTCGGCGAGCCGGTCGACCGCGATGGCGACGATCCTGCTCAGCTCCTCGGTGCCCAGCGGGTCGAAGACGACGACCTCGTCGAGCCGGTTGAGGAGCTCGGGCTTGAAGGCGCGGCGCACCTCGACCATGACGGCCTCGCGCTGCTGCTCCGCGGACCGCGACGGGTCCGCGAGGTGCTGGCTGCCGAGGTTGCTCGTCATGACCAGGACGACGTTGCGGAAGTCGACCGTGCGTCCCTGGCCGTCGGTGAGCCGCCCGTCGTCGAGCACCTGCAGGAGGACGTCGAAGACGTCGGGGTGCGCCTTCTCCACCTCGTCGAGCAGCACGACGGCGTAGGGGCGCCGCCGGACCGCCTCGGTGAGCTGGCCGCCCTGGTCGTACCCGACGTACCCGGGGGGCGCCCCGACGAGCCGCGCGACGGAGTGCTTCTCCCCGTACTCGCTCATGTCGATGCGGACCATGGCGCGCTCGTCGTCGAAGAGGAAGTCCGCCAGCGACTTCGCCAGCTCCGTCTTGCCGACGCCAGTGGGGCCGAGGAAGAGGAAGGAGCCGGTGGGCCGGTCGGGGTCGCTGACCCCGGCGCGGCTGCGCCGGACGGCGTCGGAGACGGCCTCCACGGCGGCGCGCTGGCCGACGAGCCGGCGCCCCAGCACCTCCTCCATCCGCAGCAGCTTGTCCTGCTCCCCCTCCAGCAGGCGCCCGGCGGGGATGCCGGTCCAGGCGGCGACGACGTCGGCGACGTCGTCGGCGCCCACGCGCTGGGCGACCATCGGCTCCTCCCCGGCGTCCCCGGCCTCGTCGGCCTCGGCCTCCGCGAGCTCGCGCTCGACCGCGGGGATCTCCTCGTAGGTGAGGCGCGACGCCGTCTCCCAGTCGGTGTCGCGGTAGGCGCGCTCGGCGTCCGAGCGCAGCCCGTCGAGGCGCGCGCGCAGCTCGCCGACCCGGTTGACGCCGCTCTTCTCGCGCTCCCACCGCGCCGACAGCCCGGCGAGGCGCTCGCGGCGGTCCGCCAGGTCGGCGCGCAGCCGCTCCAGGCGCTCGGCGGCGCCCGGGTCGTCCTCGGCGGCCTTGGCGAGCGCCATCTCCTCCATGACGAGGCGGTCGACGGCGCGGCTGAGCTCGTCGACCTCGACGGGCGAGGAGTCGAGCTCCATGCGCAGGCGGGAGGCGGCCTCGTCGACGAGGTCGATGGCCTTGTCGGGCAGGCGGCGACCGGTGATGTACCGGTCGGAGAGCTGGGCGGCCGCCACGAGGGCGCCGTCGGTGATGGTGACCTTGTGGTGCGCCTCGTAGCGCTCCTTGAGGCCGCGCAGGATCGTCACCGTGTCGGCCACGTCGGGCTCGCCGACGAAGACCTGCTGGAAGCGGCGCTCGAGCGCGGGGTCCTTCTCGACGCGCTCGCGGTACTCGTCGAGCGTCGTCGCGCCGACGAGCCGCAGCTCCCCGCGGGCGAGCATCGGCTTGAGCATGTTGCCCGCGTCCATGGCGCCCTCGGAGCCGCCGCCCGCGCCGACGACGGTGTGCAGCTCGTCGATGAAGGTGACGACCTGGCCGTCGCTGCCCTGGATCTCGGCGAGGACCGCCTTGAGGCGCTCCTCGAACTCCCCGCGGTACTTGGCGCCCGCGACCATCGCGGCCAGGTCCAGGGAGACCAGGCGCTTGCCGCGCAGGGACTCCGGGACGTCGCCGTCGACGATGCGCTGCGCGAGCCCCTCGACGACGGCCGTCTTGCCGACGCCGGGCTCGCCGATGAGGACGGGGTTGTTCTTCGTGCGCCGCGAGAGCACCTGCACGACCCGCCGGATCTCCGCGTCACGGCCCACGACGGGGTCGAGGCGGCCGTCGCGGGCCGCCTGCGTGAGGTCGGTGCCGTACTGCTCGAGCGCGTTGTAGGTGCCCTCCGGGTCCGGCGAGGTGACCTTCGCCGTGCCCCGGACGCGGGGCAGCGCGTCGAGCAGCGCGTCGCGCGTGGCCCCCGCCGAGCGGAGCAGCCCGCCGGTCGCGCCCGCGTCGGCCGCGAGGGCGAGGAGCAGGTGCTCGGTGGAGACGTAGGAGTCCCCCAGCGAGCGCATCTCCTGCTGGGCCACGGGCACGGCGGCCAGGGCGCCGCGCGAGAGCTGCGGCTGCGCGACGGTCTCCCCGGACGTCCGGGGCAGCGCGGCGAGCAGCCCCTGCGCCTGGTCGCGCACGCGCGCCGGCTGCGCCCCCACGGCCTCGAGCAGCCCGGCGACGACGCCCGCGGCGTCCTCGGTGAGCGCGGCGAGCAGGTGGGCGGGCTCCACCTGCGGGTGGCCGGCCGCGGCGGCGGCCTGCACCGCCGCGGTGATGGCCTCGCGGGTCCTCGTCGTGAACTCGGCGTCCAACGGGTACCTCCTCGTGCGTGCCGGTGGTCCGGCGGTCTGGCGGGGTGACGACTCGCGCCGTCGAGACTTGAGTCTATGCCGCTCAACCCCCGCGAGCGCTCCGGTGTTCCTCCCCTCCCCCGGACGGCGGCCCCGCCGCCGCCTCGCCCCGGCCACGGGGTCGCCGGCGGGGCGAGCCGGTGGTCGAGGGGCTCACCCCGAGCGGCCCCCTAGAGTCGGCGCGCCGGTGGCGGCCCCGGACGACGGGCGCCGACGCCGGCGCCGGTCCCACCGGCGAGGGGTGCAGCCACCGCCCCGACGGGTCCCCGCCCATCCGGGCGGACGCTGAGCAGGAGGGCGACATGACCGCTGGCACCACTCGGCCCCTCGAGGACGAGCCCGCCCCCGCCGAGGACGTCGCGCTCGTCCTGGCCGAGCTGGGCCGGCTGCCCCTCGACCAGCCCCTGGGCCAGTACCTGCAGCGGGTCGCCGACCTCGCCGCCACGGTGCTGCGCGGGGTGGAGGCGCTCTCGGTCACGCTCGTCGAGGACGGCCGGGCCCGCTCGGCCGCCTTCATCGGCTCCGTCGCCGCCGCGCTCGACGAGCGGCAGTACGACGCCGGCTTCGGGCCCTGCCTGGACGCCGCGGTCTCGGGCGAGGTGGTCCTCCTCGACCTGGACGACCTCGGCGACCTCTACCCCGACTTCGCGCGGGAGGCCCGGCGCCAGGGCGTCGTCGCGGCCGCCTCGCTGGGCCTGCCCGTCGCCCAGCGAGTCGTCGGCGCGCTCAACCTCTACAGCACGAGCGGCGCGCTCGACCCCGACGTCGTCGAGCTGGCGCGCACCTTCGGCTCGTACGCGGCGGTGGCGCTCGCCAACGCCTCCCTCTACGGCTCGACGGCCCGCCTCGCCGCGCAGATGGAGGAGGCGATGAGCTCGCGCGCCGTCATCGAGCAGGCCAAGGGCGTCCTCATGGCGCGGCTCGCCGTCGACGCCGACGAGGCCTTCGCCCACCTGTCCCGCACGAGCCAGCGCACCAACACCAAGCTGCGCCAGACGGCCGCCGACCTCGTCGACCGGGCCCGCCGCGGAGAGGCCGGCTGACGGCGGGCGGCCCGTGGGCGCACCGCTGGCGCCCACGGTCACGGAACGGCCACGACGGCCGGAGGTCCTTGCGCCCCTCCGGGGGCGGCGACACCCTGCACCGATGACCAGCCCGGACGCACGTCAGGACGCACGTCGTGGCGTGCGTCCTGAGCCCCACCCGCCGGCGGCGACCCGCCGCGTGGTCCCGCCCCCGCGCCGCAGCGCGCACCCGAGCCCGGAGGAGCGCACGTGACCGGCATCGAGGACTTCGTCAACGAACGGTTCACCCCGATCACCGAGGTGGCCCAGTCGATCATCTTCTTCACCCTCCCCTTCGGCCCCGGCCTCCCCCTCGTGGTCGTGTGGCTCATCGCGGCCGGGCTGATCTTCACCGTCGTCTTCGGCGTGCCGCAGATCCGGCACATCCCCCTGGCGCTGCGCATCGTCCGGGGCAAGTACACGCGCGGCGACGAGCCCGGGGAGGTCACGCACTTCCAGGCGCTGACCTCGGCCGTCTCCGGCACCGTCGGGCTCGGCAACATCGCCGGCGTCGGCGTCGCCGTCGCCGCGGGCGGACCCGGCGCGACCTTCTGGATGGTCGTCGCCGGGCTCATCTCGATGTGCACGAAGTTCGTCGAGTGCACCCTCGGGGTGAAGTACCGCGAGATCCACGAGGACGGGTCCGTCACCGGCGGCCCGTTCCGCTACCTGCGGGCGGCCTTCGCCCGATTCGGGGACGGGGTGCTCGCCCGAGGCGTGTCGAAGTTCCTCGTCGGCTTCTTCGCCGTCGCGATCCTGCTGTTCGGCATGGGCGGCGGGAACATGTTCCAGGCGAACCAGACCTTCGCCCAGGTCCGCAACGTGACCGGCGGCGAGGACGGCCTCTTCAGCAGCTCCTTCGCCACCCTCCTCTTCGGTCTCGGGCTCGCGGCGCTCGTGGGCGTGGTCATCATCGGCGGCATCAAGTCGATCGGCGCCGTCACCAGCCGCCTGGTCCCCGCGATGGCGGTCTTCTACGTCGTCTCGTGCCTCGTCGTCATCGCCCTCAACATCGGCCAGGTGCCGGAGGCCGTGGGGTCGATCTTCGCGGGCGCGTTCTCCCCCGAGGGCGTGACGGGCGGCGCCCTCGGCGCGCTCATCATCGGCTTCCAGCGCGCGGCCTTCTCGAACGAGGCGGGCGTCGGCTCGGCGCCGACCGCGCACTCGGCCGTGAAGACCGACCGCCCCGTGACCGAGGGCTTCGTCGCGATGCTCGAGCCCTTCGTCGACACCGTGCTCATCTGCACGATGACGGCGCTGACGATCATCATCGCCAACCCCGCGTCGTACGTGGCCTCGCGCGAGGCGGTCGCCGGGGGCGGTGACGCCATCGACGGCGTCATCATCACCTCCGACGCCTTCGCCGAGGTGGCCGGCTGGTTCCCGTACCTCCTCGTCGTCGCCGTCGCCCTCTTCGCCTACTCGACGCTGGTGACCTGGAGCTACTACAGCCTCAAGGCCTGGACCACGCTCTTCGGGCGCAGCCGCACGTCGGAGACGATCTTCAAGGTCGCCTACCTCGCGTTCACCGTGCTCGGCACGCTCCTCACCCTCGGCGCCGTGCTCGACTTCGCCGACGCGATGCTCTTCGCCTGCGCCTTCGTCAACATCCTCGGCCTGTACCTCCTCATGCCGGTGGTCAAGCAGGAGGTGCGCAGCTTCCTCGACGACATCAAGAGCGGTCGGATGAAGGAGGTCGAGAACCCGCAGTCCCTGCTGCACCCGGGCGAGAGCCACTGACCGGCGCCTCCCCGACCCGCTCGACCCTCCGCGGCGCCCCGCGAGCCCCGGCTCGCGGGGCGCTCGTGCGTCCGGACGCCCCCCACCCCCACCGGTCGCGACCTCAGGAGGCGGCGTCGACGAGGCGCGAGCGGACGAGCCGGGCGGAGCGGACCTCGAGCACCGGCTCGCTCCCACCGGGTCGCACGCGCGGGTCGAGGAAGACGGGCGTCGCCGGGTCGAGGGGCAGCGCCGTGACGACGACCTCGCGCTGGCCGGGCTCCACGGGGACGTCCCAGGGGCGCCCGTGCCAGAACTGGTCGGCGACGACGACGCCGTCGACGGACGCCGTCGCGACGTCGCCGACCCAGTCGAGGGTCAGCAGGAGCCGGTCCCCCGTGTCGTCCCCCGGCCCATCAGCGAGGACGTCGACCGCGGGCAGGTCGACCCGCACGAGCGCCGCGCCGGCGAGGTCCTCCGACCGCGGGGCGGAGGCCCGACCCGCCGGGCCGCCGGTGCGCCGCGGCGCCGGCGCCGTCGCCTCCCGCAGGACCGTGACCGTCGGCTCCTCCGCCAGCGGCTCCGGCCCCCGCACCGCGTAGGCGCTGAAGACGCCGGGCCCCGCGCCGAGCGGCACCGCGCCCGGTCCGGGACGGGCGAGCGGCGGGCAGGCGAGGAGCCGCTGCTCCGGCCGGCTCGTCCGCAGCCGCAGCCGCCCCCGGTCGAGGAGCAGTCCCTCGTCCCACACGAGCACGGTGTCGACCCCGCCGACCTCGCCGCGCCAGGTGCGGGCCGCCGTCCGCGGGTCGAGCACGACGACCGTCGTCCCGGCCGCGCGGACGACGCGGTCCGGCCCGGGAGCGCCGTCGACGGCGACGGCGGTGCGCCCGCCCTCGGAGGAGACGACGCGCGCACCGGTGACCTCGTCGGGCGCCACCCCCTCGAGCACGAGCTCCACGGGCACCCCGCGCGTCGCCGCGACGACGACGACCGGCCCGTCGGCCGTGGCCACCTCGGTGACGGGCTGCACGGTGCCGCTCACCGCGGCGAGGCCGCCCATCGGCTGCCGCACGGGCCAGACGGCGCAGACCCCCGAGCGCAGCGTGACGGGCCGGCTGGGGAGGACGACGTCGCCGTCCTCGAGCTCCACCCGCAGCTGGACCCCGGGCAGGTCCGGCAGGGGCTCGGCCGCCGGTTGGTGGTGGGCGAGGACGACGTGCCCGCCCCGCGGGGTCCCGCGGTACGCCCAGCGCGGCGCCCCCTCGGCCGGGGGCGCGAGGACCACGGCCGCGCCCAGCAGCGAGGCGCCGGCGCTCTCGAGGAAGAGGTGCTGCTGCCGCAGCAGGTGGTAGTGCTCGCGCAGCTGGCCGTGCGCCCCCACCGGGGCGCCGTAGTCGTAGTCGAGGGCGGGGAGGTCGTTGGGGTACCCGGTGGCCTGGGACTCCTGCAGGGACCCCGTCTCCCCCACCACCTGCGTGCCGCCGTGGAAGAGGTAGTACCCCTGCCACGCCGAGCCGCTGCCGAGCTTGACGAGCGCGAGCGCCGCGACGTCCTCCGGGTCGACGAGCGGACGGCGGTGGTAGGCGGGGACCATCCCCGCGCCGAGCTCGCACGTCACCCAGGGGAAGCGCTCGTCCTGCGGGCGGGCGACCGCCGCGCTCGTGCGCAGGTCCGCCCCCACCGTGAGGTCGTCGCGGACGGTCGAGAAGGAGAAGTGCGTGCGCCCGAAGTCGGGCCACCCGTCGTCGGCCTCGGCCCAGAACCCGTCCGGGTAGCCGGCGTAGATCGGCAGGAGGTCCTCCGGCAGCCGGGCACCGCCCCAGGCGGTCGCCGTCCACAGGGGCGCCACGAGGCCGGCCTCCTCGGCCGCGGCGCGCAGCCACGCCAGGTGCTCGGGGTCGTCGTAGAGCTCGTTGTCCGCCTGGACGCCGACGACCGGGGCGTCCGGCGTCGCGTCGGTCCGCAGGAAGTCGCCCACCTGGCCCGCGACGGCGGCGAACCACGAGCGGACGAGGTCCTGGTAGCGCGGGTCGTTCGTCCGGTGCCGCACGTCCAACGCCTGCACCCAGTCGGGGAAGCCCCCGTGGCGGGCCTCCCCGTGGACCCAGGGCCCCACGCGCAGCACGACGAGGAGGCCGTGCCGGGCGGCCAGGGCGAGGAAGCGCCGCACGTCGCGGTCGCCGTCCCAGCGCAGCCGGCCTCGCCGCTCCTCGTGCACCGACCAGATGAGGTAGGTCGCCACGACGCCCACGCCGCCGGCCTTCATCGCCAGCAGCTCCTCCTCCCAGCGGTCGGCGCGGTCGCGGCTGAAGTGGTACTCGCCCATGACGGGGAACCACGGACGGCCGCCGCGGGTCAGGGAGCGGTCGGTGAGCGACACCGCACCCGGTCGGTCCGCGGGCTCCCCCAACCGCGCGCGGGCCGCGACGCCCTCACGGGCCGGCGGGGGCGCGACGGCGCGCACGGAGGAGACCGTGGCGCCGGCTCCCGCCCGCTGGTCGGGGCGGACGGCCGTCGGCTCCTCGCTCACGACCGCTGGACGCTACGGCCGCCGCCTCCCGGCCGGAAGGGCGTACCGGCGGCCTCCCTGGACGATCCGACGGTGCACCGCATCGAGGGCCGGCTCATCCGCGGCGCCCGCGCGCCGACCGCCGGCCGGGTCCCGCGACCCGTCGCAGCACGACGCCCGCCGCGAGCACGCCCGCCCCCGCCACGACGGAGGCGAGCGGCAGGGCCAGCGCCAGGACGACGCAGCCGGCGGCCCCGACGACGGCGACGGCCCGCGGCGCGAGCCGGTGCTCACGGGTCTGGGTGAGCGCCGAGAGGTTGGCGACGAGGTAGTAGACGAGCACCCCGAAGGAGGAGAAGCCGATGACCTCGCGCAGGTCGCCGAGGAGGACGGCGACGGCGACGACCGCGGCGACGGCCACCTCGGCGTGGTGGGGCACGCCGTGGCGCGGGTGCACGGCCGCGAGCCAGCGCGGGAGGTCGCCCTCGCGGGCCATCGCGAGCGCCGTGCGGCTGATCCCGGCGAGCAGCGCCAGCAGGGCGCCGCAGCAGGCGGCCACGGCGCCCACCCGCACCAGCGCGCCGGCGCCCGGCCACGGCCCCGTCGCCACCACCTGCTCGAGCGGCGCCGCGGCCGAGGCCAGCGCGGCGGGGCCGAGCGCCCCGAGGGCGGCCACCGCGACGACGCCGTAGACGACGAGCACCGTCGCCAGGGCGAGCAGCACCGCCCGCGGGATGGTCCGCTCCGGCGCCCGCACCTCCTCGGCGAGCGTCGTCACGCGCGCGTAGCCCGCGAAGGCGAAGAAGAGGATGCCCGCGGCCTGCAGGACGCCGCGCCAGCCGCCGTCCCCCGGCGCGAGCAGGCCGTCGAACGGGGAGCCCGAGACCGGCGCGCCGCCGCTGCCGGCGGCGGCCGAGACCACGACGAGCGCGAGGGCGAGCAGCACGACGACGAGCAGCACGCGCGCCGCCCGCGCGGTGCGCGTGACGCCGCGGTAGCCCAGCGCCGCGAGGGCGACGACGAGCACCGCCGCCGCCGGGCGCTGCCACGGGCCGGGCACCGCGTAGGCGGCCGCCGTCAGGGCCATCGCCGCGCAGCTCGCCGTCTTGCCGACGACGAAGCCCCAGCCGGCGACGTACCCCCACCACGGCCCGAGCTGGCGCCGCCCGAAGAGGTACGTGCCCCCGGACGAGGGGTGCTGGAC
>NZ_JABEMA010000114.1 GCF_013004605.1 Pseudokineococcus marinus | reverse complement strand
CCCGACGGGCGGCGCCCACGGGCGGCGCGGGGCAGCCGGCGGGACGTCGGCCTGGTGGTGCAGCCGGGCGAGGAGGTCCTCGGCGGCGGCGACCTCGAGCTCGAGGTCGCCCAGCGCCGCCTCCCACTGCGCGTGGAAGGCGCGCCCGGTGTCGTCGTCCCCGACGGGCGCGGGGGCGTCGACGACCGGCGCGCGGTCGCCGTCGCGTCGCGGTGCCGGGCGCCCGTCCGAGCGGCCGTCCCGGGGCGCGGGCACGGCGGCGCGACGCTCCTGCTGGCGCGCCCGCAGCGCGGGGAGGAGCCCCCCGCGCCGGCTGCTCGTGTCCGCCACCGGGCTCAGGCGCTGACCGAGAGCAGGCCGCCGGCGGCGACGTCCACCGCACCGGTGCGCTGGGAGGGCAGGACGGGGGTGCTCGCGGCCGCGGGAGCGGACTGCTGGGCCACGGTCTGGGCGGCCTGGTGCCACGCGTCGCGCAGCGGCTCGACGATGCCGCGGCAGGCGGCCGTGCGGGCGACGTCGCCGCTGATGTTCGCCTCGACGAGCTCCGAGGCGAGGAAGGCGTAGAGCCCGGCGAGACCGGCGGCGCCGGCCCACCCGGAGGCCCCGGAGGTGTCGAGCGAGCTGTGGAGCTCGGTGACGACGTCCTGGGCGTGCTGGAGCTGGGCGTTCGCCGTGGCGCGGTCCCCCGCGGCCTGGGCGCGCTCGGCGCGGGACAGGTCGAGCACGAGCCGGTCGTAGAGCATCGTCAGCAGCTTGGCCGGCGACGCGGTGGCGACGGCGTCGGCGAGGAAGCGGGCGCGCGCGGCGGCGGGGTTGTGCACGGGTGGTCCCTCTCGTCGGTGCGGTGCGCCCGGGGGTGGGCGCGGGGGTGGGCGCGGGGGTGCAGGTGGTGGACACGGGCGGAGCGGCCGGTCAGCGGGGCTCCGGCCCCGCTGACCGCCCGGGTCAGCCCCAGCTGGGCAGGCCGGCGATCTGGCTGGCGAGGTAGCCCGACTGCGACTGGAGGCCGGACAGCGCCGTCTCGAGCGAGGCGAACTGCCGCTCGAGCGTGGTGCGCCGCAGGTCGAGCCGCGTGTCCCACCGGGCGATCTGGTCGTTGAGGTCGGCGACGGTGCTGCGGCGCCCGGTGATGGACGTCGTCACCGAGCCGGTCGTCGGGTCGCTCGCGGCCTTCGCGACGCCCTGGAGCCGCTCGGCGAGGCCCGTGACGATCGCCTGCGCCTTCGCCGGGTCGGACGCCATGAGGGCGTCGAAGCGGGACTGGTCGAAGGTGAGCGACCCGTCGCGGGAGAGCTCGATGCCGGCCTCGGCGGGCGAGACGCCGCTCGCGCTCACGGCGCCGAGCAGGTTCTGCGTGATGGAGCGCACCACCGCGTCGCCGGCCAGGGGGCCCGCGGTGCCGGTGCTGCCGCTGGAGGTCCCGGGCGTCGCGGCGCTCTGGCTGCGCAGCTCCGAGAGCGCGACGTTGACGGAGTCGACGAGGTTCTTCGTCGCCGTCGAGGCCGAGGCCCCGTCACGGGCCACCGTGACCGTCACCGTCTGCTGCTCCGAGCCGGGGAGCACCTTGAGGGAGGCCCCCGGGAGCAGGTCGTCGAAGCTGCCCGAGGCGGAGGTCGCGAGGATGCCGCCGCCGATGTCGATGACCGCGTCCTGCGCCGTGCGGGTCACGGTCGTCCCGGACGACAGGTTGGTGAGCTCGAACTCCGAGGCGGCGCCCGTCGTGGTGCTGGAGACCTGCAGGCGGTACTCCCCCGGCGCGGTCTGCAGCACGGTGGCGCGCATCCCCAGGCTGGCGTCGCCGTTGATGGCCGCGGCGACGTCGCGGATGGTGCCGTTGCCGCCGACCATGAGCCGGACCGCGTCGGCGCCGGCGCTGGGGAACTCGATGGCCACCTCGTACGGGGGCCCGGGGACGACCGTGGCGTCCTGCGCGACGGGGTCGGTGACCAGGGAGTGCGCGGCGGCGACCTGCTGCACCGTGAAGGTCGTGGACCCGGGGCGGGCGTCCGCGGAGCTCGTCGCCGTCGCGCTGACGCCGGTCGAGCTGGACGTCGTCGTCGTGGCCGTCCAGGCGGAGCCGGCGACGGTCGTGCCGGCGAAGGTCGTCGGCAGCACCTTGGCGGCCATGGTCGCCACGGACGACAGCCGGCTGTTGATCGACTGCAGAGCGCTGACCTGCTTCTCCGTCGCGGTGACGCGGGACTTCAGCTGGGTCTGCGACGCCGCCTCGACGGCCATGAGCTGCTTGACGATGCTCGTGGTGTCGAGGCCGCTCGACAGGCCTCCGATGGAGAGCCCTCCGGCCATGTCGATCTCCTCGTGTCCTCGGGTGGTGCGTCTTCGGGGGTGGTCTCGCCCGCGGCGGTCGCCGACGGGTGCTCGTAGTCCTGCATCGGCGCCCTGGGGCCCCACCTGAGCCGCGGACCGTCACGGGCGGGCCGTCCGGGGAGCCCCTCCCCCGGACGCCGCAGCGGCGGGCCGGTCCCCGGGGGGGTCCGACCCGCCGCTGCGGGTGGTGCTTGGTGGTGCGGTGCCGCCTGCCCGAGGTGCGGGCTCGCGCCCTCCGGCGTCAGCGGAGGAGCTGCAGGACGCCCTGGCCCATCTGGTTGGCCTGGGCGAGCATCGCCGTGCCGGCCTGGGACAGGATCTGCGACTTGGTGAAGGACACCATCTCCTGGGCCATGTCGGTGTCGCGGATCCGGCTCTCCGAGGCGGTGAGGTTCTCCACCGACACGTTGAGGTTCTTGATCGTCATCTCGAGCCGGTTCTGCTTCGCGCCGAGGTCCGCGCGCGCCGTCGACACCGTCTGGATCGCGTCGTCGAGCAGCTCGATGGCGCGGGCGGCACCCGTGCCGGTCGTGGCGACCGTGCCGTCCGCGTTGTAGGTCGACGCGACCGACGCACCCTCCATGTCGAGGGCGTCGACACCGAGGCCCGTGGCGGAGACCGCCACGGCGGAACCCGCGGCACCGGCGGTGATCGCGACGGAGATCTGCTCGCCGCCGTTGGCGCCCACCTGGAACGCGCCGCTGTAGTTGCCGTCGAGGAGCTTCTTGCCGTTGAACTGCGTGGTGTCGGCGATCCGGGTCAGCTCCTCCGCGAGCTGGTCGACCTCGGACTGGATGTTCTCCTTGGCCTTGTCGCTGAGACCACCGGTGTTGGCGGCCTGGACGGACAGGTCGCGCATGCGCTGCAGGATCGCAGTGCTGGTGGACAGCGCGCCCTCGGCGGTCTGGACCACCGAGATGCCGTCCTGGGCGTTGCGGACGGCGACCTTCAGCCCGCCGACCTGGCTGCGCAGGCCCTCGGAGATGGCCAGGCCGGCCGCGTCGTCCGCGGCGCGGTTGATGCGGAGGCCCGAGGAGAGCTTCTCGAGGGAGCTGGAGACCGAGTTCTGCGTGACCGAGAGGTTCCGGTAGGCGTTGAACGCGGCGACGTTGTTGTTGATCTGGAAACCCATGGTGATCTCTCTTCCCTGAGGGTGGTGCGAGGTCGACGAGCCCCCGTCCGTGGTGGCCCACGCCTCTCATCGGCAGGCGGCGGCCGCCCTTGAGAGGTGGCGCCGCGACCGCTGCGTCGTCCGGGTGGGCCGGGCGGGGGGGAGGGACGACGAAGGGCCGGCCCCCCGTCGGGAGGACCGGCCCTTCGCGTGCTGGTCGCCGTGCGAGCCCGTGCGTGCTCGGCGTCAGCGCAGGAGCTGCAGGACGCCCTGGCCCATCTGGTTGGCCTGGGCCAGCATCGCCGTGCCGGCCTGGGACAGGATCTGCGACTTGGTGAAGGACACCATCTCCTGCGCCATGTCGGTGTCGCGGATCCGGGACTCCGAGGCGGTGAGGTTCTCCACCGACACGTTGAGGTTCTTGATCGTCATCTCGAGCCGGTTCTGCTTCGCGCCCAGGTCCGCGCGCGCCGTCGACACGGTCTGGATCGCCGTGTCGATGGCGGCGATGGCGGCGTCGGCACCGGAAGGGGTCGCCGGAGGGCCGGCCGTGGCGGCCGTGGTCACGTCGAGGGTGGCGACGCCGAGGCCCGCCGCGCTCATGGCCACGGTCGAGCCGGCCGCACCGGCCGTGATGGCCACGGAGATCTGCTCGCCGCCGTTGGCCCCCACCTGGAACGCGCCCGAGTAGTTGCCGTCGAGCAGCTTCTTGCCGTTGAACTGCGTGGTGTCGGCGATCCGCGTCAGCTCGTCGCGGAGCTGGACGACCTCCTTCTGGATGTTCGACTTGGCCTCGGCGGACAGGCCTCCGTCGTTGGCGGCCTGCACGGACAGGTCGCGCATGCGCTGGAGGATCGAGGTGGACGTCGAGAGCGCGCCCTCGGCGGTCTGGACGACGCTGATGCCGTCCTGGGCGTTGCGGACGGCGACCTTCAGCCCGCCGACCTGGCTGCGCAGGCCCTCGCTGATCGCGAGGCCGGCCGCGTCGTCGGCCGCGCGGTTGATCCGCAGACCGCTGGAGAGCTTCTCCAGCGAGCTCGAGACCGAGTTCTGCGTGACCGAGAGGTTCCGGTAGGCGTTGAACGCGGCGACGTTGTTGTTGATCTGGAAACCCATGGCTGTCTCTCTTCCCTGAGGGTGGTGCGGTGACCGACCCCGTCCGTGGGGTCGCACCCGTCCATCGGCCGTCGTGCGGCGGTCCTGAGCACCGGGAGGTCCGCATCACCCGGAGGGGGGACGACGCAGCGGCGGGCCGGTCCCCGGGGGGGCCGACCCGCCGCTGCGGGTGGTGCTGGTGCAGCGCGGGCGTCAGCGCAGGAGCTGCAGGACGCCCTGGCCCATCTGGTTCGCCTGGGCGAGCATCGCCGTGCCGGCCTGGGACAGGATCTGCGACTTCGTGAAGGACACCATCTCCTGGGCCATGTCGGTGTCGCGAATCCGGCTCTCCGAGGCGGTGAGGTTCTCCACCGACACGTTGAGGTTCTTGATCGTCATCTCGAGCCGGTTCTGCTTCGCACCCAGGTCGGCGCGCGCCGTCGAGACCGTCTGGATCGCGGTGTCGAGCAGCTCGATGGCGCGGGCGGCACCCGTGCCGCTGTTGTCGCTGACGCCAGCTGTCACGACGGAGGCCACCGAGGGGCCCTCCATGTCGAGCGCGGCGACGCCGAGCCCGGCCGCGCTGAGACCGATGCCCGTGCTCGGGTCGCCCGGGGTGCTCAGACCCGCGTTGATGGCGACGGAGATCTGCTCGCCGCCGTTGGCACCCACCTGGAAGGCGCCGCTGTAGGAGCCGTCGAGCAGGTTCTTGCCGTTGAACTGCGTGGTCGTGGAGATGCGGGTGAGCTCCTCCGCGAGCTGGTCGACCTCGGACTGGATGTTCTCCTTCGCCTTGTCGCTCAGACCGCCGGTGTTGGCGGCCTGGACGGACAGGTCGCGCATGCGCTGCAGGATCGAGGTGCTCGTCGAGAGCGCGCCCTCGGCGGTCTGGACGACGCTGATGCCGTCCTGGGCGTTGCGGACGGCGACCTTGAGGCCACCGACCTGGCTGCGCAGGCCCTCGCTGATGGCGAGGCCCGCGGCGTCGTCGGCGGCGCGGTTGATCCGCAGGCCGGACGACAGCTTCTCCAGCGAGCTGGACACCGAGCCCTGCGTGACCGAGAGGTTCCGGTAGGCGTTGAACGCGGCGACGTTGTTGTTGATCTGGAAGCCCATGAGATGGCTCTCTTCCCTGAGGTCGTACGACGGAGGGCCCCCGTCCGTGGGGGTCCGGAGTGGTCATCGGCCGGTGTCGGCCGCACCTGAGCGGGGCGACATGGGTCCGACCGGGTCGGCGCCTCCCCCGGACGCCGCAGCGGCGGGCCGGTCCCCCGAGAGGACCGACCCGCCGCTGCGGGTGGTGCGTGGTCGTGGTGCTGCGGTGCTGGTCGAGCGGTGCTGGCGGTGCGGTGCTGCGCGCGGTCGGGCTACCGCCCGTCGGCGTCAGCGCAGGAGCTGCAGGACGCCCTGGCCCATCTGGTTGGCCTGCGCCAGCATCGCCGTGCCGGCCTGCGACAGGATCTGGGACTTGGTGAAGGAGACCATCTCCTGCGCCATGTCGGTGTCGCGGATCCGGCTCTCGGAGGCCGTGAGGTTCTCCACCGACACGTTGAGGTTCTTGATCGTCATCTCGAGCCGGTTCTGCTTCGCACCCAGCTCCGCGCGAGCGGTGGACACCTTCTGGATCGCCGTGTCGATCGTCGCGAGCGCCGTCCCGCCCGTCACCGCGAGACCCTTGGTCGGGTCCGGGGTGGTGCCGTCGGCCGCGAAGCCCTGGACGCCGAGCCCGGCGGCGCCGAGGCCCGCCGGCGTGCCGCCCGAGGTGATGGCGACGGAGATCTGCTCGCCGCCGTTGGCGCCGACCTGGAAGTTGCCCGAGTAGGTGCCGTCGAGGAGCTTCTTGCCGTTGAACTGGGTCGTGTCGGCGATCCGGGTCAGCTCCTGGGCGAGCTGGTCGACCTCCTTCTGGATGTTGGCCGTCGCCTCGGTGGACAGGCCACCGGTGTTGGCCGCCTGGACCGTGAGGTCGCGCATGCGCTGGAGGATCGAGGTGCTGGTGGACAGGGCGCCCTCGGCGGTCTGGACCACCGAGATGCCGTCCTGGGCGTTGCGGACGGCGACCTTCAGCCCGCCGACCTGGCTGCGCAGGCCCTCGCTGATCGCGAGGCCGGCCGCGTCGTCGGCGGCGCGGTTGATCCGCAGGCCGCTGGAGAGCTTCTCGAGCGAGCTCGAGACCGAGTTCTGCGTGACCGAGAGGTTCCGGTAGGCGTTGAACGCGGCGACGTTGTTGTTGATCTGGAAACCCATGGTGGTCTCTCTTCCCTGAGGTCGTGCGACGGGCGGACCCCGTCCGTGGGGTCACGTCGGTCCATCGGTGGCGGTGGGGCGGTGCCTGAGCGCCCTTGCCTAGCGCCACCCGGACGGGTGACGCCGCAGCGGCGGGCCGGTCCCCGGGGGGCCGACCCGCCGCTGCGGGTGGTGCTGGTCGTGTGGCCGATGGGTCCTGCTGGTGCGGTGCTGGGCGAGTCGGGCCGTGACCCGGCGGGCTCAGCGCAGGAGCTGCAGGACGCCCTGGCCCATCTGGTTGGCCTGGGCGAGCATCGCCGTGCCGGCCTGGGACAGGATCTGCGACTTCGTGAAGGACACCATCTCGGCCGCCATGTCGGTGTCGCGGATCCGGCTCTCGGAGGCGGTGAGGTTCTCCACCGACACGTTGAGGTTCTTGATCGTCATCTCGAGCCGGTTCTGCTTCGCACCCAGGTCGGCGCGAGCCGTCGACACCTTCTGGATCGCGGTGTCGATCGTCGCGAGGGTGCCCGTGGCGCCCACCGCGAGCGGGACGTCGGGGTCGGTGGCACCCCCGGCGTTCGTCGCGACACCCAGCCCGACGGCGTCGAGCGCGGTGCTCGCCGTGCCCGAGTTGATCGTCACGGAGATCTGCTCGCCGCCGTTGGCGCCCACCTGGAAGTTGCCCGAGTAGGTGCCGTCGAGGAGCTTCTTGCCGTTGAACTGCGTGGTGTCGGCGATGCGGGTCAGCTCCTGCGAGAGCTGGTTGAACTCCGTCTGGATGTTGGCCGTCGCCTCGGTGGACAGGCCACCGGTGTTGGCCGCCTGGACGGACAGGTCGCGCATGCGCTGCAGGATCGAGGTGCTGGTGGACAGCGCGCCCTCGGCGGTCTGGACGACGCTGATGCCGTCCTGGGCGTTGCGGACGGCGACCTTGAGCCCGCCGACCTGGCTGCGCAGGCCCTCGGAGATCGCCAGGCCGGCCGCGTCGTCCGCGGCCCGGTTGATGCGCAGGCCGCTGGACAGCTTCTCCAGCGAGCTCGAGACCGATCCCTGCGTCACCGAGAGGTTCCGGTACGCGTTGAACGCCGCGACGTTGTTGTTGATCTGGAAACCCATGGCTGTCTCTCTTCCCTGAGGGTGGTGCGAGGTCGACGAGCCCCCGTCCGTGGTGGCTCACGCGCTTCATCGGCGTACGGGGCGCGGGCCTGAGGCCACCGCCGACGTCATCGCTCGACCGGGTGAACGCCGCAGCGGCGGGCCGGTCCCCGAGGGGGACCGACCCGCCGCTGCGGGTGGTGCTGGTGGTGCGGTGCTGCCTGACGTGCGGGCTCGCGCCGGCCGACGTCAGCGCAGGAGCTGCAGGACGCCCTGGCCCATCTGGTTGGCCTGGGCGAGCATCGCCGTGCCGGCCTGCGACAGGATCTGGGACTTCGTGAAGCTGACCATCTCCTGGGCCATGTCCGTGTCGCGGATGCGGCTCTCCGAGGCGGTGAGGTTCTCCACCGACACGTTGAGGTTCTTGATCGTCATCTCGAGCCGGTTCTGCTTCGCGCCGAGGTCCGCGCGAGCCGTCGACACCGTCTGGATCGCGGCGTCGATGCGGTCGATGGCGCCGCGCGCGCCGGCGCCCGGCACGTTGAGCGAGCCGTCGGCGTTGAAGGTGCTCGCCGTCGACGCCACGGTGACGTCGATCGCAGCCGTGCCGAGACCGGTGGCGTCCATGTCGGTGCTGATGGCCACGGCGATCTGCTCGCCGCCGTTGGCGCCGACCTGGAAGGCGCCGTTGTACGACCCGTTGAGCAGGGCCTTGCCGTTGAACTGCGTCGTGTCGGAGATCCGCGTCAGCTCCTCGTTCAGCTGGACGATCTCCTTCTGGATGTTCGCCTTGGCCTCGCCGCTCAGCCCGCCGTCGTTCGCGGCCTGCACGGAGAGGTCGCGCATGCGCTGGAGGATCGAGGTGGACGTCGACAGGGCGCCCTCGGCGGTCTGGACCACCGAGATGCCGTCCTGGGCGTTGCGGACGGCGACCTTGAGGCCGCCGACCTGGCTGCGCAGGCCCTCGCTGATGGCCAGGCCGGCCGCGTCGTCGGCGGCGCGGTTGATCCGCAGGCCGGACGACAGCTTCTCCAGCGAGCTGGACACCGCGCCCTGCGTCACCGACAGGTTCCGGTAGGCGTTGAACGCGGCCACGTTGTTGTTGATCTGGAAACCCATGAGATGGCTCTCTTCCCTGAGGTCGTACGACGGACGGCTCCCGTCCGTGGGAGCACGCCCTCTTCATCGGCACGCCGCAGCGGTGCGTTGAGGAGCGGGGTGGGCCGCTGCGCCGACCGGGTGACGGCCGTGCGCGGCGGGCGGGCTGGAGGCGGGTCAGGCGGGCAGCGCCTGGCGCGTCACCCACGGCGCCGGCCGCACGGCCTGGCGCTGCGCGGGCACGGCGGCGG
>NZ_JABEMA010000113.1 GCF_013004605.1 Pseudokineococcus marinus | reverse complement strand
GAGGTGGCGGTCGCCGCCTTCCCGACGGCCACGGCGCTCGTCCTGCCCGAGGCCCTCGCGGCGCTGGCCGCGACGGCGCCGGACCTCGACGTCCGCCTCGCCGAGCTCGAGCCGCCCGAGGCCGAGGACGCCGTGCGGGCGGGCCGGGCCGACGTCGCCCTCGTCTTCCGCCACGTCGGGGACCCCGAGCCGGTGCCCGGCGACCTCCTGCGCCGCCCCCTCAGCAGCCACGCCGTCCACGCCGTCGTCCGCGCCGGAGCGCCGCGGCCGACCCGCCTCGGCGACCTCGCCGACGAGCGCTGGGTCGCGGGGTGCCCCCGGTGCCGCGCCCACCTCGTCCGAGCGGCGGCGGCCTCGGGCTTCGCCCCGGACGTGCGGCTCGCGACGGACGACCACGTCGCCGTCCAGCGCCTCGTCGCGGCGGGGCTCGGGGTCGCCCTCCTGCCGGTGTGGGCGCTGCGCGCAGCCGCGCTGCCCGGGGTCAGCACCGGGCCGCTGGACGGGGTCGACGACCGCGTGGTCGAGGTGCTCCTGCGACCCGAGGCCCGGCGCGTCCCCGCGGTGCGGGCCCTCGTCGCCGAGCTGGAGCGGGTGGCGCGGGCGGTGGACGGCGGCGGCGCCTGAGCCGCCCACCGTCGCGACGGGGACCAGTCGCGCGGCCCAGGACGCACCGCGGGCCCGACCCCCCGTGAGGTGCCGGGCCCGCGGACGGCGACCGCTCAGGCGAGGGCGGCCACGGCCTCCTCGACGGGCACGTCGCCCGAGACGAGCTCGAGGGTCTCCCCCGCCGTCCCGGGCGCGGCCAGCAGCGCCGCCAGCACGGCGGCGACGTCGGCGCGCGGCACCCCGCCGACCTCCAAGGTGCTGCGCGAGAGCGCGACGCGGCCGGTGGCCTCGTCGTCGAGCAGGTGCCCCGGGCGCAGCACGGTGAGGTCGAGCTCGGGGCGCGAGCGCAGCGCGTCCTCCGCCTCGAGCTTGGCCCGCAGGTAGTCGACGAAGCCGGGCTCGACGCCGTCGGGCGTCGCGCCGTCGACGACGGCCTGCAGGCCCATGGCCGAGACGAGCAGGTAGCGGCGCACGCCCGACGCCGACGCGGCGTCGGCCAGCTTCAGCGCGCCGTCGCGGTCGACGTGCTGCTTGCGCTCCGGGGCGCCCTTGCCGCCCGCTCCGGCGGAGAAGACGACGGCGTCGGCGCCCCGCACGTGCGGGGCGAGGTCCGCGGACGTCGCGGTCTCGATGTCGAGGACGACGGGCGACGCGCCGTCCTGCTCGAGGTCGGCGACGTGGTCGGGGTTGCGCACGACGCCCACGACGTCGTGGCCGCCGGCGACCAGGCGCGGGGTCAGCTGGCGGGCCACGCCGCCGTGCGCTCCGACGATGACGACCTTCACGGGGTACCTCCTGCTGCTGGGCGTGGGACGACGCGCGGCGCCGCCGTGGTCATCGGCCGCCCGCGGACGGCCACCCCCGCCCCAGCACCCCGGCGCCGCCGGGTGTTCCGCCGGGCCGCGCCCGACGGGCCGCCCGGGTCCGCCGCCCGGGCGCGCCCCCTTGCTCTCGTGGCGGGCGTGGGGTCCACTGCTCCCGGAGCCGCCGCACGAAGCCCCCGGGCGCCGTGGAAGGCTCCAGCCCAGCAGGCCCCGCGTCGGAGCGGAGCCGGTCGTGAGGAGCACCATGTCCGTCATCGAGCACCTGCCCTGGCCGCTGCTGCGCCAAGCCGTGGCCGCGCGCCGCGGCACCGGCGACGCGCTCGGCCGCGGCGCCGCCGTCCGCTCGCGCGGGACGGAGGCGAAGGTCGCGCGCACCGCCACGGCGGACCGGGTGGCGGACTCGATCTGCCCGTTCTGCGCCGTCGGCTGCGGCCAGAAGGTCTACGTCAAGGACGAGAAGGTCGTCCAGGTCGAGGGTGACCCGGCGTCGCCCATCAGCCGCGGGCGCCTGTGCCCCAAGGGCAGCGCGAGCACGCAGCTCGTCACCTCCCCCAGCCGCGTGACGACGGTGAAGTACCGCCGCCCCCACGGCACGGAGTGGGAGGACCTCGACCTCGACGTCGCGATGGAGATGATCGCCGACCGCGTCCTCGACGCCCGCCGCAAGGGCTGGCAGGAGACGGACGAGTCCGGTCGGCACCTGCGACGGACCCTGGGCTTCGCGAGCCTCGGCGGCGCGACGCTGGACAACGAGGAGAACTACCTCATGAAGAAGGTCTACACGGCGCTCGGCGCCGTGCAGGTCGAGAACCAGGCGCGCATATGACACTCCTCCACGGTCCCCGGTCTGGGGACCACGTTCGGCCGCGGCGGCGCGACCACGCACCAGCAGGACCTGTCCAACGCTGACTGCATCCTCATCGAGGGCAGCAACATGGCGGAGGCCCACCCCGTGGGCTTCCAGTGGGTGATGGAGGCCAAGCGCAAGGGCGCGACGATCATCCACGTCGACCCCCGCTTCACGCGGACGTCGGCGGTGGCGGACCTGCACGTGCCCATCCGGGCCGGCAGCGACATCGCCTTCCTCGGCGGGCTCGTCAACCACGTGCTGCAGGGCGGGCACGAGTTCCGCGAGTACGTCGTGACCTACACCAACGCCGCGACGATCGTCTCGGAGGACTTCCGCGACACCGAGGACCTCGAGGGGCTCTTCTCCGGCTACGACGAGGAGAGGCGCGCCTACGACCCGTCGTCCTGGCAGTACGCGAGCGGGGCGACGACGGCGGCCTCGGGCCAGCGCGACCCCGAGCAGGCCGGTGGGGTGCAGCTGCAGGGCGGGTCGTCCGACTCGGCCGACCAGGGCTCGCAGGGCCCCGGCGGCGGGGACTCGCTCAGCACGGGCGGCGTGCCCGAGCGGCCGGAGCGCGACGAGACGCTGCAGGACCCGCGGTGCGTCTTCCAGGTCCTCAAGCGGCACTTCTCGCGCTACACGCCCGAGATGGTCGAGGAGACCTGCGGCATCGCGCCGGAGCAGCTCGCCGCCGTCGCCGACGCGCTGGTCCGCAACAGCGGCCGGGAGCGGACGACGGCGCTCGCCTACGCCGTCGGCTGGACCCACCACACCGTCGGCGCCCAGATGATCCGGACGGCGGCGATCCTCCAGACGCTGCTCGGCAACATCGGCCGCCCGGGCGGCGGCATCCTCGCCCTGCGCGGGCACGCGAGCATCCAGGGCTCGACCGACATCCCGACGCTGTTCAACAACCTGCCCGGCTACCTGCCGATGCCGTACGCCCGCGACGGCCTCGACCTCGACAGCTACATCGAGCAGGACACGGCCTCGACGGGCTTCTGGGGCAACAGCCGCGCGTACCTCGTGAGCATGCTCAAGAGCTGGTGGGGCGACGCGGCGACGGCGGAGAACGACTTCTGCTTCGACCGCATCCCGCGCCTGACGGGCGACCACGGCACCTACCAGACCGTCCTCGACCAGATCGCCGGCAAGGTCCCCGGCTACTTCGTCGTCGGCCAGAACCCGGCCGTCGGCTCGGCCAACGCCCGCCTGCAGCGCCTCGGCCTCGCGAACAGCGAGTGGGTCGTCGTCCGCGACCTCCAGATGATCGAGACGGCGACGTTCTGGAAGGACGGCCCGGAGATCGAGACGGGCGAGCTGCGGACGGAGGACATCGGCACCGAGGTGTTCTTCATGCCCTCGGCGAACCACGTCGAGAAGGACGGCACCTTCACCAACACGCAGCGGCTGCTGCAGTGGCACCACAAGGCCGTCGAGCCGCCGGACGACGCCCGCAGCGAGCTGTGGTTCTACTTCCACCTCGGGCGCATCCTCCGCGAGCGCCTGGCGGGCTCGACCGACCCCAACGACCGGGCGCTGCTCGACCTCACGTGGGACTACTCGACGGAGGGCTCGCACGCGGAGCCCAGCGCCGAGGAGGTCCTCCGCGAGATCAGCGGCACCGGGCCGGACGGCTCGGCGGTCTCGGGGTACACCGAGCTCAAGGCGGACGGCTCCACCCGCTCCGGCTGCTGGATCTACTCCGGCGCCTACGCCGACGAGGTCAACCAGACGGCGCGGCGCAAGCCCGGCTGGGAGCAGGACCTCACCGCCGCCGAGTGGGGCTGGGCGTGGCCGGCCAACCGTCGCGTGCTCTACAACCGCGCGTCCGCCGACCCGCAGGGCAAGCCCTGGAGCGAGCGGAAGAAGCTCGTGTGGTGGGACGAGGACGCCGGCCGCTGGACCGGTGACGACATCCCCGACTTCGAGGCGACGAAGCGCCCCGACTACGTGCCGCCGGCGGGTGCGAAGGGGCCGGACGCCCTCGCGGGCACCGACCCGTTCGTCATGCAGGCCGACGGCAAGGCCTGGCTCTTCGCCCCCTCCGGGGTCGCCGACGGGCCGATGCCCTCGCACTACGAGCCGACCGAGTCGCCCATCGGCAACCCGGTGTACCCGAAGGTCACCTACAGCCCGACCCGGCAGGACTTCGACGTGCCAGGCAACAGGCGCAACCCCGCCCGCAGCCGGGTCTACCCCTTCGTCTTCACGACCTACCGGCTCACCGAGCACCACACGGCGGGCGGCATGAGCCGGACGCTGCCGTACCTGTCGGAGCTGCAGCCGGAGATGTTCTGCGAGGTCTCCCCCGAGCTCGCGCGGATGCAGGGGCTGGACCACATGGGCTGGGCCACGCTCACGTCGGGGCGCAGCGCCATCGAGGCCCGCGTCATGGTCACCGAGCGCATGCGCCCGCTGCGCGTGGGCGGCGAGGTGGTCCACCAGATCGGGCTGCCGTGGCACTGGGGGCCCAACGGGCTCTCCACGGGCGACGCGGCGAACGAGATCGTCGAGATCGCCCTCGACGCCAACACCCACATCCAGGACAAGGTCGGGACGTGCGACATCCGGCCGGGCCGGCGTCCGCGGGGGCCGGCGCTCGTCGAGCACGTGGCGTCCTACCGGCGTCGGGCCGGGCTGCCGGACGACCGCGACGTCGCCTCGGCGCGCGGCGGGACGCTGGTCCCGGGAGGGGCCGGGGCCCAGGCCGATCCCGACGGCACGGTCGCCCGGGGCGGCCCCGGCGGGCCGGCGAAGGGCGCCGACGAGGAGTCGGGCGGCTCGGGCACCGCGCACCCGGGGTCCGACGGGCCCACGGACGACAGGGGCGGCGACCGGTCCGACCACCGCACGGACCACCGAGGGAGCACGGCGTGAGCGCCAGCACGGACAGCAGGCCCACGACCGGCGGGCACCGGAAGGGGTTCTTCGACACCCCGTCCCCGGCGGACGGCACCGGCTACGACGCCGACCACCCGCCCCGCATGGGCTTCTTCACGGACACCAGCGTCTGCATCGGCTGCAAGGCCTGCGAGGTGGCGTGCAAGGAGTGGAACATGGTCCCCGCCACCGGGGAGATGGACCTCACCGGCACGTCCTACGACAACAGCTCGATGCTCGGCGCCTCGACGTGGCGCCACGTCGCCTTCGTCGAGCAGCCCGTGCCGCAGCGGGCCCCGGTCGGTCTCGGCATGCCGGGCATCGGCCCGGGGCCGGCGCCCGCGGCCACGCCCGGCGGTGGCGGTGGGTGCGGCTCGGGCGGTGGCTGCGGCTCCGGCGGCGGGTCGTCGTCCGGCGGGCTCCCCCCGGTCGCCGACATGGGCGACTTCGACGTCCTGTCCTCCCTCGAGGGCACGGCCACCGACCCGGGCTCGCTGCCCGCGCCGTCGGCCGGCGCGGGCGAGCAGGGCCCCTCGGGCTCGCCGGAGGGCGTCCGCTGGCTCATGGCCTCCGACGTCTGCAAGCACTGCACGAACGCGGCCTGCCTCGACGTGTGCCCCACGGGGGCGCTGTTCCGCACGGAGTTCGGCACCGTCGTCGTCCAGGACGACGTCTGCAACGGCTGCGGCTACTGCATCCCCGCGTGCCCCTACGGCGTCATCGGCAAGCGCGAGTCCACGGGCCGCGCCCACAAGTGCACGCTCTGCTACGACCGGCTGGGCGAGGGCATGACGCCGGCCTGCGCCAAGGCGTGCCCGACCGAGTCCATCCAGTTCGGCCCCGTCGACGAGCTGCGGCGCCGGGCGGACGAGCGGCTCGCCGTCCTGCAGGAGAAGGGCGAGCCGAAGGCGCAGCTCTACGGCCACGACACCGAGGACGGCGTGGGCGGCGACGGCGCCTTCTTCCTCCTCCTCGACGACCCGGAGGTCTACGGCCTGCCGCCGGACCCCGTGGTGACGACGCGCGACCTGCCGGACATGTGGAAGCACGCCGCCATGGCGGCGGGCACGATGCTCGGCGCGCTCGCCCTCTCCTTCCTGGGGGCCCGCCGGTGAGCGCTCGCGAGCGACGCGACGCCGAGCGCGGCATGCCGGACAGCGCCGGCGAGCCCCGTGACGGAGCGGCCCCCGCCCCGGGCGAGGGGCCGACGCCGGACCGCGGGGAGCGCCACGGCTGGGACCAGCTGACGACGACGCCCAGCGAGCAGGGGACGCTGACGGGCGGCCCCCAGGACCGCGGGCGGCCCGGGGCGTCGCGGCGCCGGCGCCGCGGCGCCGAGGAGCTCATGGTCCCCGAGGCCGAGTTCCAGTCCTACTACGGCCGCCAGGTCATCCACACGCCCACGTGGAAGGTGCCGGACGTCCCGCTGTACCTCTACCTCGGCGGGCTCGCGGGCTCGAGCTCGGTCATCGGAGCGCTCGCGGACGCGACCGGGCGGCCGGTGCTGCGGCGCACGGCCCGCCTCGCCGGTTCGATCGGCAGCATCGGCAGCGTGGTGGCGCTCATCCACGACCTGGGCATGCCCAGCCGGTTCCTCAACATGCTGCGCGTCTTCAAGGTCACCTCGCCGCTGAGCGTGGGCAGCTGGATCCTCTCGCCGTACAGCGCCTTCGCCGGCGTCGCCGCGGCGGCGGAGGTCGGCGGTCCGCTGCTGGCCTCGGGGCGCCTCCCCCGCCTCGCACCGCTCCTGCCGCTCGTCGGACCGGTGGGCCGGGCCTCCGGCGTCGCCGCCGCCGTCCTCGGGCCGCCGCTGGCGACCTACACGGCCGTGCTCATCGCCGACACCGCGGTGCCGACCTGGCACGAGTCGTACCCGGAGCTGCCGTTCGTCTTCGCCGGATCGGGCATGGCTGCCGCCGGCGGGCTCGGGATGATCGCCGCGCCCGTCCACGAGGCCGGTCCGGCGCGGCGCGCCGCCGTCGCGGGGGCCGCGCTCGAGCTCGGCCTGAGCCACCGGATGGAGCACCGCACCGGTCTCGTCGGGGAGCCCTACAAGATCGGACGCCAGGGGCGGTGGCTCAAGGCCGCCAAGGCCCTGACGGCCGTCGGCGCCGTCGGCGCCCTCTTCGCCGGCCGCTCGCGCGCCGTCGGGGTGGCGTCGGGCCTGGCCCTCAACGCCGGGTCGCTGCTCACGCGCTTCGGCGTCTTCGAGGCGGGCATGGCGTCGGCCCGCGACCCCAAGTACACGGTGGTCCCGCAGCGCGAGCGCCTCGAGGCGCGCCGCCGCGCCCAGGCCGAGGCCGCCGCCGCGGCCGAGGGCCAGGACGCCGGTCGGGTGGGCTCCGCCGCCTGACGCGGCGGGGCCCGCCCCGGCCCCCTCGGGCGAGCCCGGTCCCGGGACCCGGTGGTGCGGGCCCGACGGGGTCGCTGGCGGCGGTCAGCGCACGTGGACCTCGACCGATGCGCCGCGGCGGGGCACGAGCTCGCCGACGACCGGCGCACCGGGCACCTCGCCCGCCACGAGGAGCCCGCCGGACGTCTGGGCGTCCGCGAGCAGGAGCAGCTCGTCCTCGCCGAGCCGGCTCGCGAGGTGGGGGCGCACCCAGTCGAGGTTGCGGCGCGTCCCCCCGGAGACGTGCCCGTCGCGGAGCGCGTCGCGGACGCCGTCGAGGTAGGGCACCGCCGCGGCGTCCACGACGGCGTCGACACCGCTGGCGCGCGCCATCTTCAGCAGGTGGCCGAGCAGGCCGAACCCGGTGACGTCCGTGGCCGCCCGGGCGCCCGCGGCCACGGCGGCGCGCGAGGCCTCCGCGTTGAGCGTCGTCATCGCGTCCACCGCCTGCGGGAAGACCTCGCCGGTCGCCTTGTGCCGGCTGTTGAGGACGCCGACGCCCAGCGGCTTCGTGAGCGACAGCGGCACCCCGGCGACGCCGGCGTCGTTGCGCAGCAGGCGCTCGACGTCGACGAGGCCGGTCACCGCCATGCCGTACTTGGGCTCGGGATCGTCGACGCTGTGGCCGCCCGCGACGTGGCACCCGGCGAGCCGGCCGACGTCGGCGCCGCCGCGGAGCACCTCGGCGGCCACGTCCATCGGCAGCAGGTCGCGCGGCCAGCACAGGAGGTTGACCGCGACGAGGGGCGTCCCGCCCATGGCGTAGACGTCCGACAGGGCGTTGGTCGCCGCGATCCGCCCCCAGTCGTAGGGGTCGTCGACGACGGGCGTGAAGAAGTCGGCCGTCGCCACGAGCCCCACGCCGGGGGTGGCCGGCGAGGTGACGACGGCGGCGTCGTCGCCGTCGTCGAGGCCGACGAGCAGCGTCCCCGCGCCGTCGGGCGCCGTCCCCCGACCGGGCAGGCCGGCGAGGACCGCCTCCAGCTCACCGGGCGGGATCTTGCACGCGCACCCCCCGCCGTGGGCGTAGGAGGTGAGCCGACCGGTCTGATGGGGCGTCGCCGTCACCGTCCGAGTGTGCCCGTGACCGCTCCGCCCGCGACGACCGGGCCGCGCACGCCCACCGCCTCCACGCGGGGAGCGGTCGTGCGGCAGACTCGACCCCGCGCGTGGAGGCGTCTGGGTTCCTGGTGGGCCCCGCGGTCTTCAACACCGACGAGGCCGAGCACCTCGGTCTGGCGGGTTCGATTCCCGTCCGCCTCCGCCGCGCGCGCCCTCGCGGGCCCCCGGCCCGCACGCGACCGACGCCCACGCCGGCACCGCTGCGGGCGCGACCTAGAGTCGGCCCCGTGAGCACCTCCGCACCGGCCGACCGGCGCTCCCCCGCCCGCCGGGTGCCGAGGACCGACGTCGTCCTCGCCGCCGACGCGCTCGCCGAGCCGCAGCACCGGCTCGGGCGGGCGCTCGTCAAGGAGGTCGTCACGGGCGTCCAGCAGCGTGTGCGCACCGGTGAGGTCGCGCCGGAGGACGTCGTGCCCGAGGTCCTCGCGGCCCTGCCCGCCACGGCGGCGAGCCTGCGGCCCGTCCTCAACGCGACGGGCGTCATCCTCCACACCAACCTCGGCCGGGCGCCCCTGTCGGCCGCCGCGGTCGAGGCCCTCGCCGCGGCCGCGGGGACGACCGACGTCGAGCTGGACCTCGCCACCGGGGCGCGCGGTCGCCGCGGGCG
>NZ_JABEMA010000112.1 GCF_013004605.1 Pseudokineococcus marinus | reverse complement strand
TGAGGGTGACGCGGCCGCCGTGGGCGTCGGCGATGGCGGTGACGATGGCGAGGCCGAGCCCCGAGCCCTCGTGCGCCGCGCCGACGCCCTCGCCGTCGCGGGCCGCGGGGCGCGGGGCCAGCGCCTGCCCCTGCTGGGCGCGGGCGAAGATGCGCTCCTTGTCGGCCTCGGCGACGCCCGGCCCCGTGTCGCGCACCCACAGCCGGACGACGTCGCCCTCCACGGCGGACCCGAGCGCGACCTCGTCGTCGGGGCCGGTGTGCCGCACGGCGTTCGACGTCAGCTGCATGAGGGCCTGCACCAGCCGCTGCGCGTCGCCGTCGACGGTCGTGCCGCTCGTGGCGTCGAGGCGCCACCGCCGGTCGCCGAGGGCCCGGACGCGCCCGAGCGTGCGCTCGACGACGAGGTCGACGTCGACGACGCCCCAGCGCAGGAAGTCGGGGCGCTGGGACTGCGCCAGGAGGACGAGGTCGTCGACGAGGCGGTGCATGCGGTCCAGCTCGTCCAGCGCGAGGTCGCGCGTCTCCCGGACGTCCGCCGGGTCGTCGGGGTCCATGAGCTCGACGTGGCCGCGCACCACGGTGAGGGGCGTCCGCAGCTCGTGGCCCACGTCGTCGAGCAGCTGGCGCTGCCCGGTGAAGGCGCGCTCGAGGCGCTCGAGCATCCCGTTGACGGTGCGGGTCAGCGCGGAGACCTCGTCGTGCCCGCGCACGGGGATGCGCTGCGACAGGTCCTCCTCGGTGAGCCGGCGCGCCGTGTCCGAGAGCAGCTGCAGGGGCCGCAGCAGGCGTCCCGCGACGGCGGACCCGACGAGGGCGACGAGGGCGAGGGCCGCGAGGGAGGCGAGCAGGTAGGCGGTGGCACCGCTGCGCACCTGCGCGCGGGCCGCGTCCACGTCCGTCGCCGTGACGAGGACGCCCGCGCGCGGGTCGCCGGGCACCGTCACCGGGACGGCGACGTAGCGCAGGTCCGTGGGCGTCCCGCCGACGTCGGCGACGACCGAGCCGAGCACCGGGTCGTCGGTCGCGGCCAGCCCCTCCACGCGCTCGCGCAGCTCGGGGAGCTCCTCCGGGCGCAGGGTGCGCTCGCCGCCCGGCACGAACGGCACGCTGCCGTCGAGGAGGACCATGACGCCCTCGCCCGAGTCGGGCACGTTCTGCTGCAGGACGTCCCGGAGGAGCTGCTCGACGTCCGCGTACGGCTGGGTGGAGCCGGGGCGGGCGGCGGCGAGGGCTCTCAGCTCCTCGACCTCCTGCGCCAGCGACGCGTCGACCCGTCGCTCGACGACGCGCTCCTGGACCCACAGCGCGACGACGCCGGCGACGAGCATGCCCGCCGCCGCCGCCGTGACGACCGCGATCACGAGCCGGGCGGCGACCCCGGGGGCCGGCAGGCGCCTGCGCGGCTCAGCGGTCATCGCCGTCGTCGTCCCCGTGGTCGTCGTCCCCGTGGTCGTCGTCCCCGTCGTCGTCCCCGTCGTCGTCCGCGTCGTCGTCCCCGTGGTCGTCCCCGTGGTCGTCGTCGTACTCGACCGGGGCGGCCGGGGGCACGACGACCGGGGCCTCCTCGGCGGAGCCCGGAGCCGGGTCGGGGGCCGGGTCGGGAGCGGGGGCGGGCGACGGCTCGGGTCCGCCGTCCGGCCCCGAGCCGCCGTCCGGCCCCGACCCGTCGTCCGGCCCCGACCCGTCGTCCGGCGCCGACGGGTCGGGCGAGGGCGTCGGCGCGGGGGAGGCTGCCGGGGTGGTGGGCGCGGTGGTGGGCGCGGTGGTGGGCTGGACCGCGCCCGCGGGCTCCTCGCCGACCACCACAGGGCCGCCGAGGGCGGGGGGCGCCGAGGTGCCCGGGACGACCTGGGCGATGGCGACGCCGGCGCCGAGGGCCGTGGCGACCGCCAGCACCGGCAGGAGGAGGCGCCTTCTCATGCGGCGAGTGTGACCGCCCGGTGCGCCCGGGAGCGTGAGAGACGGATGAGAGACCTCTCACGCGCGGGCCGGTCGTGCCGGTCGTCAGTCGGTGAACTCGTGCTCCGCCGCGGGGAAGGAGCCGTCCTCGACGTCCGCCGCGAAGGCCGCCGCGGCACGGCCCAGCTCGCCCCGCAGGTCGGCGTAGCGCTTGACGAAGCGCGGCGTGCGGCCGCCCCCGAGCCCGGCCATGTCGGTGACGACGAGGACCTGGGCGTCCGCCCCGGGCCCGGCGCCGATGCCGACCACGGGCACGGCCAGCTCGCGGGCCAGCCGCTCGGCGACCGCGGAGGGCACCATCTCGACGACGACGGCGAAGGCGCCGGCGTCCTGCAGCGCCAGCGCGTCCGCGAGGAGGCGGTCGGCGTCGTCGCCGCGGCCCTGGACGCGGTAGCCGCCCAGGGCGTGCTCGGACTGCGGGGTGAAGCCGACGTGGCCCATGACGGGCACCCCGGCGTCGACGAGCGCGCGCACCGACGGGGCGACGGCGGCGCCGCCCTCGAGCTTGACCGCCGCGGCGCCGCCCTCCTTGAGCATGCGCACACCGGTCGCCAGCGCCTGCGCGGGCCCCTCCTGGTAGCTGCCGAAGGGCAGGTCCGCGACGACGAGCGCCCGCGCCGTCCCGCGCACGACGGCGCGCGTGAGCACGAGCATCTCCTCGACCGTGACGGCGAGGGTCGACGTCTGCCCGAGCACGGTCGTGCCCGCCGAGTCGCCGACGAGCAGCACGGGCACGCCCGCGTCGTCGAGCGCGGAGGCGGTGAGCGCGTCGTAGGCGGTGAGCATCGCCCAGCGGCGGCCCTCGGCCTTCCACCCCTGCAGGGTCGTCGTCCGGACGACGCGGGGCGTGCGGGCGGGCGCCGCCGGGGGTCCGCCGGGCGTCGTCGGCGGTGAGCCGTAGGGCGCCGGCTGCTCGCTCACTCGTCCTCCTCGCGCCAGTGCGTCGTGATGGGCAGGCGGCGGTCGCGCCCGAAGGCGACGGCGGTCGTCTTCGGGCCGGGGGCGCCCTGGCGCCGCTTCCACTCGGCGCGGTCGACGAGGCCGACGACCTTCTCCACGTCCTCGAGGGCGTGGCCCGCCTCGAGGAGCTCCGAGCGGCCCATGGCGCGCACCACGTAGTCCTCGAGCAGCGCGTCGAGGACGTCGTACTCGGGCAGGGAGTCCTGGTCAGTCTGGTCGGGGCGCAGCTCGGCCGACGGGGCCTTGGTGATGGAGGCCTCCGGGATGGGCTCCCGCTCCCCGCGGGCCCGGGCGTCGGCGTCGCGCCAGCGGGCGAGTCGCCACACGTCGGTCTTGGCGACGTCCTTGAGCGGCGCGTACCCGCCGACCGAGTCGCCGTAGATCGTCGAGTAGCCGACCGACAGCTCGCTCTTGTTCGACGTCGTCAGGACGAGCTGGCCCTCGGAGTTCGAGACGCCCATGAGCAGGGTGCCGCGCACCCGCGCCTGCAGGTTCTCCTCGGCGACGCCGCTCATCGGCACGTTCGCGAGGAAGGCCTCGACCATCGGTGCGACGGGGTGCACGCGGTAGTCGATCCCGAGGCGCTCGGCGAGGTCGTCGGCGTCGCTGCGCGAGTGCTCGGTCGAGTACGCGCTCGGCATGGAGATCCCCACCACGCCCTCCGCGCCCAGGGCGTCGACGGCGAGGGCGGCGCAGACCGCCGAGTCGATGCCGCCGGAGAGCCCGAGCAGGACCTGGCGGAAGCCGTTCTTGCGGACGTAGTCGCCGAGGCCGAGCACGAGCGCGGCCCACAGCTCCGCCATGTCCTCGAGCGGCTCCGCGAGGGGCGCGGGCACGGGCTCGCGCGCGGGCGCGGGCTCCTGCGAGACGACGACGCGCTGCACCCGCTCGACGTCGGGCGGGCTCGGGTCGCCCTCCGGGAGGTCGAGGTCGACGACGAGGAGCTGCTCGGCGAAGGCCTCGCCGCGGGCGAGCACCTCGCCGTCCGGGGCCACGACGACGGAGCCGCCGTCGAAGACGAGGTCGTCCTGCCCGCCGACGCTGTTGACGTAGGCGAGGACGGCCTCCGCCTCGTGGGCGCGCCGCCGGCACAGCGCCAGGCGGGTGTCGTCCTTGGCGCGCTCGAAGGGGGAGGCGTTGAGGACGACGAGGAGCTCGGCGTCGGCCTCGCGGGCGGCCGCGACGGGGCCGCCCTCCTGCCAGAGGTCCTCGCAGACGGCGACGGCGACGTCGACGCCGCGCACGCGGGCGACGAGGAGGTCGCGGCCGGGCACGAAGATCCGGAACTCGTCGAAGACGCCGTAGTTCGGCAGGTGGTGCTTGGCGTACCGGCCGACCTGCCGGCCGCCGTGGAGCAGCGCGGCGCAGTTCTGCGGCAGGCCCTTCGGCACGCCCGTGGCGCCGCTCTCGCTGCCGGCGGACTCCTCGCCCCCGCCCTCCCGCTGGCCGCGCCCGGCCGCGCTGACGCCCTCGGCGACGGGGCCCGAGGCGCGGTCGACGTAGCCGACGAGGACGGGCAGGTCGCCGAGCCCGTCCGCGGCGAGGTCCTCGGCGAGGCGCCCGACCGCGGCGCGGGAGGCGTCGACGAACGAGCGCCGCAGCGCCAGGTCCTCCACCGGGTACCCGGTGAGCGCCAGCTCGGGCAGGACGAGGAGGTCGGCGCCCGCGGCCGCGGCCTCGGCGGCCGCGCGCCGGACGAGCGCCGCGTTGCCGTCGAGGTCGCCCACGGTGGTGTCGACCTGGGCCAGGGCGAGGCGCAGGGAGGGCATGCCGCGAGCGTAGCCACGGCGACCCGGGGGTCCGGGGCCCGCGGGCCCCGGATCGCGCGACCGTCCTCGCCCCGCCACGGTGGGCCCTCACGACCCTCGAGCTCCCGCCGCCGGCGGACCCGCGGCCGGGGCGAGAGCGAGGAGGGTGCCGTGGGCGCGGCGAGGTCCCTGGAGGTCCCCCCGGGCATGACGGTCGTCGACGACGAGGACGAGCCGGAGCTCGTCGACGCCGACGGCCGTCGTGTGGACACGTGGAGGGAGGGCTACCCCTACGACACCCGCATGCCCCGGGAGGAGTACGCCGTCGAGAAGCGGCGCCTGCAGATCGAGCTCCTCAAGCTGCAGCGCTGGGTCAAGAGCACGGGGGAGCGGCTGGTCGTCCTCTGCGAGGGACGCGACGCGGCCGGCAAGGGCGGCACGCTCAAGCGCTTCACCGAGCACCTCAACCCGCGGGGCGCCCGCGTGGTCGCGCTCGAGAAGCCGACCGACCGCGAGTCGACGCAGTGGTACTTCCAGCGCTACGTCGCCCACCTGCCGGCCGCGGGCGAGATGGTCTTCTTCGACCGGTCCTGGTACACGCGGGCCGGTGTCGAGCGGGTCATGGGCTTCGCGACGCCGAGCGAGTACGACCGCTTCATGGCGCAGGTGCCGCTCTTCGAGCAGATGCTCGTCGAGGACGGCGTCCACCTCGTGAAGTTCTGGTTCTCCGTGACGCGGGCTGAGCAGCGCACCCGCTTCCTCATCCGGCAGATCGACCCGGTCCGGCAGTGGAAGCTCAGCCCGATGGACCTCGAGAGCCTCGACCGCTGGGACGACTACACGGAGGCGAAGGAGGCGATGTTCGCCCGCACGGACCGCCCCTACGCCCGCTGGGTCGTCGTCAGCACCAACGACAAGAAGCGCGCCCGGCTCGAGGCCATGCGGGTGGTGCTGTCCCGGTTCGACTACGACGACAAGGACACCTCCGTCGTGGGGGAGCCCGACCCTCGCCTCGTCGTCCGGGCGCGCAGCATCCTCGAGGTGGACCGCCGCCCCTGAGGCGGGGGAGCGGTCAGGAGCGCTCGCTCGTGCGGCTCGCCCGCCCCGCGTCGGCGCTGTCGTCGCCGCGCTCCCCGCCGTCGTCGCCGCCGTCGGCCCGCTGCTCGCGCCGCTCGGCGCGCAGGTCGGCGACAGCGGGCACGAGGGCCAGGAGGACGAGCGCCACGGCCACGAGCAGGCTGGCCGACAGGGCCCGCCCGTAGTCCTGCGCGTCGCCGCCACCGCCACCGCCGCCGGAGGCCGCGACGACGCCGAAGTAGACGGCGCCGACGAGGGCGATGCCCACGGAGGAGCCGATGCGCTGGCTCGTCTGCAGGACCCCGCTGGCCGAGCCCGAGCTCTTCGGGTCCACGACCGACAGGGTCAGCGTCGTGTTGGGGGAGATGACCACGCCGCTGCCCGCGCCGCCGACGAGGAGCGGGACGACGAGGGCGAGGCCCAGCTGCCAGGGCTCGAGGGAGCCCGACAGGGTGGCCACGACGGCGAGCACCCCGAGGAGGCCGACGGCCACCGCCGCCAGCCCGCCGACGACGAGGCGGCGGCCGAGCCGCGAGACGGCGCGCCCGGCGATGACGGGGGTGATGGCGCCGCCGACGGCGAACGGCGTCTGGGTCAGGCCGGCCTCGAGGGGTGACATGCCGAGGCCGTCCTGGAGGTAGATCGACAGGACGAAGAAGATCGTCGTGAAGCCGGTGAAGTAGACGAGGCCCACGAGCACGCCGTTGCGGTACCGGCTCTCGCGGAAGAGCGCGAGGTCGACGACGGCGTCGCGCCCGGCGCGCCCGCGCCGCCGCTCCCAGCGCACGAAGGCCACGGCCAGCGCCGCCGACCCGACCCACAGGGCCGCCCAGGCGACCGCGGACGGCTGCTCGAGGAGGGGGAGGAGCAGCGCGGTGAGGGTCAGGGCGAGCAGCGCGACGCCGACGACGTCGACCTGCGGTCGGCGCCCGCCGTCGTCCGCCGGGCGACCGGCCGGGAGCCACCGCATCGCCAGGACGACGCCCGCGACGCCGATGGGGATGTTGACGAAGAAGACGAGGCGCCAGGACGACGGGTCGGGGTCGAGCGAGAGGATCGTCCCGCCGAGGAGGGGGCCCACCGCCGTCGACAGGCCGATGCTCGTGCCGAGGAGGCCGAAGGCCCGCCCGCGCTCCGGCCCGGAGAACAGCGACTGGATGAAGGCCGCCACCTGGGGCTGCAGGAGGCCGCCGCCGACCCCCTGCAGCAGGCGGAAGGCGAGCAGCCAGCCGGGGGAGGGCGCCAGTCCGCACGCGAGGCTCGCCAGGGTGAAGGTCGCGAGCCCCGCGACGAAGACCCTCCGGCGCCCGTGCGCGTCGCCGAGCCGTCCCGCCGGGACGAGCACGAGGCCGAAGGCCAGCGCGTAGCCGGACAGCACCCACTGCAGGTCGCTGCCGCTGGCGCCCAGGTCCTGGCTGATCGAGGGGAGGGCGACGTTGATGATCGAGACGTCGAGCAGCGTCATGAAGCCCGACACGAGGCAGACCGCCAGCGCCTTCCAGCGGCGCGGGTCCTGGCCCGACGCGTCCCCCTGCTCGCGTCCCCGGCCGTCGCACTCTCCGCCGCGAGGACGCGGGGTGCGGCTCTCGTCGATGCCGTCGCCGGGCTCGGGGTGCGCCTGCGGGGACTGCCGGGGAGTGCTCGTCACGCCGGGACGGTATGCCGGGGCACGCGACTCCACCCCTCGGGAGCACGGGGCCGCCGGAGGACGGGCTGGCGGAGGACTGGCTGGTGGAGGACGGGCTGGCGGGTCCCGGGCTACGAGGTCACGGGTCGCCGGGCCACGGGTCGCGGGGCCACGGGTCGCGGGGTCACGGGCTGCGAGGTCATGGGCGACGGGGCCGCGGGCTGCCGGGTCTCCGGGGCGCGCCGCTGGCAGGATGGGCGCCGCGCCCGCGGGCGCACCGCGCACGTCGCCGGGACGAGGTCCGCAGGACCAGGCCCGGCGGCCGGTGGCCCGCCCGCACGGGTCGCCGCGCCCGAGGGGCGAGCGCGGCCCGGCACCGGCGAAGGGATGGGGACGGATGGACCGCCAGCAGGAGTTCGTGCTCCGGTCGATCGAGGAGCGCGACATCCGCTTCGTCCGGCTGTGGTTCAGCGACGTGCTGGGCGGCCTGAAGTCGGTGGCCATCGCGCCCGCGGAGCTCGAGGGCGCCTTCTCCGAGGGCATCGGCTTCGACGGCAGCTCGATCGAGGGCCTGGCGCGGCGGTCGGAGGCCGACATGATCGCCCGGCCCGACCCGTCGACCTTCCAGGTGCTCCCGTGGCGCGGCGACGGCGGCAGCGCGGGCACCGCGCGCATGTTCTGCGACGTCCTCACGCCCGACGGCGAGCCGGCGCTCGCGGACTCCCGCAACGTGCTCAAGCGCACCCTGTCGCGGGCGGCGGAGAAGGGCTTCACCTTCTACACGCACCCCGAGATCGAGTTCTACCTCTTCCGGGGCACGCCCGCGGACAGCGTGGGCGACGGTCGGACGGACCCGGTGCACCCGCCGGTCCCCGTCGACACCATGGGCTACTTCGACCACGTGGCGGGGGGCGCGACGCACGACTTCCGGCGGGCGGCCATCGCGATGCTCGAGGCCATGGGCATCTCGGTGGAGTTCAGCCACCACGAGGCCGGCCCCGGGCAGAACGAGATCGACCTGCGGTACGCCGACGCGCTGACGACCGCCGACAACGTCATGACGTTCCGCACCGTCGTCAAGGAGGTGGCGCTGCAGCAGGGCGTCTACGCCTCCTTCATGCCGAAGCCCCTGGCCGACCAGCCGGGCAGCGGCATGCACACGCACCTGTCCCTCTTCGAGGGCGACCGCAACGCCTTCCACGAGCCCGGCGCCAAGTACGAGCTCAGCGCGACGGCGCGCCACTTCATCGCCGGCCTCCTGCGGCACGCGCCCGAGACGACGCTCATCACGAGCCAGTTCGTCAACAGCTACAAGCGGCTGTGGGGCGGGTCCGAGGCGCCCTCGGACATCGCGTGGGGGCACAACAACCGCTCGGGGCTCGTGCGGGTGCCGATGTACAAGCCCGGCAAGGCGCAGTCGGCGCGCGTGGAGCACCGAGGCATCGACGCGGCGGCCAACCCCTACCTGGCGTACGCCGTCCTGCTGGCGGCCGGCCTCAAGGGCGTCGAGGAGGAGTACCCGCTCGCCGAGGGCGTCGACGAGGACGTGGCGCTGCTGTCCGGGGCCGAGCGGCGAGCGATGGGCATCGGCCAGCTCCCGGCCAGCCTCGACCACGCGATCTCGCTCACCGAGGGCAGCGAGCTCGTCGCGGAGACGCTGGGGGAGAGCATGTTCGAGCACGTGCTGCGCAACAAGCGCGCCGAGTGGGTCGACTACCGGGCGCAGGTGACGCCGTTCGAGCTCCGCCGCTTCCTGTCCTGGCTCTGAGGTCGACGACGTGACGGGCGGCGAGGGGGCCGGCGTGGAGCACCACGGCACCGAGCGCGAGGGGTCGGGCGGGGGCGAGCCGCTGCGGGTGCTCGTCGTCCAGCACGAGGACGTGTGCCCGCCCGCGGTGCTCGGCGACGCGCTGGTGGGGGAGGGCGCGGTCGTCGACGTCGTCCGCCCCGACCTCGGGCAGCCGCTGCCGTCCTCGCTGGGCCGGCGGGGCCCCGGCCGTCGCCACGGCGGCCACGACGCGCTCGTCGTCC
>NZ_JABEMA010000111.1 GCF_013004605.1 Pseudokineococcus marinus | reverse complement strand
ACCGACGTCCCGCTCGCGGCCGTCGACCCGCCGCCCGTGCCCGGCCTCACCGGCCCGCCGGCCGGCCGTGCGCTCGTCATGGGCGTGCTCAACACCACGCCCGACTCCTTCAGCGACGGCGGCTCCTGGCTGGACCCGGCCGCGGCCGTCCTGCACGGCCTCGCGATGGCCGCCCACGGCGCCGACCTCGTCGACGTCGGCGGGGAGTCCACCCGGCCCGGCGCCGCACGGGTCGACGCCGAGGAGGAGCAGCGGCGCGTGCTGCCCGTCGTGCGCGCGCTCGCCGACGAGGGCGTGGCCGTCAGCGTCGACACCATGCGGGCCTCGACCGCCGCCGCGGCGCTCGAGGCGGGCGCCGCCCTCGTCAACGACGTCAGCGGCGGCCTCGCCGACCCCACGATGGCGTCGCTCGTGGCCGAGCGCGGGGTCCCCTTCGTCGCGATGCACTGGCGCGGGCACGCCGACGTCATGGCGGGCCTCGCCGACTACGGCGACGTCGTCGCGGAGGTCCGCGAGGAGCTCGCGCGCCGGGCCGAGGCCCTCCTCGCGGCCGGGGTCCGCGAGGACCGGCTCGTGCTCGACCCGGGGCTCGGCTTCGCCAAGACGGCCGAGCAGGGCTGGGAGCTGCTCGGCCGCCTGGACGCCCTCGTCGGCCTCGGCCGGCCGCTGCTCGTGGGGGCCTCGCGCAAGGGGATGCTCGGCGCGCTGCTGGCCGGTGACGACGGCGCCCCGCGCCCGGCCGGCCAGCGCGACGACGCGACGACGGCCCTGACCGCCCTGGCCGCCGCCGCGGGCGCGTGGTGCGTGCGCGTCCACGCCGTGCGCCCGAGCGCTGACGCCGTCCGCGTCGCCGCGCGCGTCGCCTCGGCCCGCGTGGCGACCGCCCGCCGCGGGGAGGGGGCACGGTGACGGTGTCCGAGGTGAAGGCGTCCGAGGTGAAGGCGTCCGAGGTGAAGGCGTCCGGGGTGACGGCGTCCGGGGCGCGCCCGGAGGTCGCCGTGGACCGCATCGAGCTCTCCGGCCTGCGCGTGCGCGGGCGCCACGGGGTGCTGCCCGCCGAGCGGGAGCTGGGGCAGGTCTTCGTCGTCGACCTCGTCCTCGAGCTCGACACCCGCGACGCGGCGGCCAGCGACGACGTCGTCGACACCGTGCACTACGGCGAGGTGGCCGAGGACGTCGCCGCCGTCGTCGCCGGCGAGCCCGTGGCGCTGCTCGAGCGCCTCGCGCAGCGGGTGGCCGACGTCGTCCTCGCCCGGGAGCGCGTGCTCGCCGTCGAGGTGGCCGTGCACAAGCCCCAGGCCCCCATCGGCGTGGCCTTCGACGACGTCGTCGTCCGCGTCCGCCGCGAGGCGCCCGCGCGCGGGGCCGACGGCGGCGACGGCGGGCCGGGGGGGACCCCGGTGGTGCTGGCCCTCGGCTCCGACCTCGGCGACCGCGCCGAGGTGCTGCGCTCGGCGGTGGCCTCCCTGGCGCGCGTCCCGGGCCTCGTGCTGACCGGCGTCTCGCCGGTCGTGGAGTCCGCCCCCGTCCGCCTGCCGGGCACGGAGGCGGCCGAGCGCCCGGACGAGGAGCAGCAGCCCTTCCTCAACGCCGTCGTCGTCGGTCGCACGACGCTCGCCCCGCTCGACCTCCTCGCCGCGTGCCACCGGGTCGAGGCCGGGCACGGGCGCGTGCGCCGCGAGCGGTGGGGGCCGCGCACGCTCGACGTCGACGTGGTCGACCTCGGCGGGGCGGTGGCGCGCGACGACGAGCGGCTCCTGCTGCCGCACCCGCGCGCCCACGAGCGCGCGTTCGTGCTCATGCCGTGGTCGCTCGTCGCCCCGGCCGCTCACCTGGCCGGGCCGGGCGGCGGCGTCGAGGGCGGCGGGGGAGCGCCGTGACGCCGACCCGCTGGACGACCCCGGTGGGGGTCGCCCTCGTCACCGCCGTCGTCGGCTTCGCCCTCGTCGGCCCGCTCGAGATGCTCGGGCTGACCCTCACGCGCCTGCCGTGGACGGCGGTCGCGGCCGTGCTGCTCCTCGCCGTCGTCGTGCTCGTCCTGGGCTGGCCGGTCCGCCGCTGGAACCGCGGGCACCGCGACCGCCCGCTGGACCCGCTGCGCGCGGCGCGCACCGCGGTGCTCGGGCAGGCCTCGGCCCTCGCCGGCGCGGCGCTGCTCGGCTGGTACCTGGGGCAGGTCGTCCACCTCCTCCCCGACGTCGCCTACCCGCTGCCCCGCCAGTCCGTGGTCGCGCTGCTCGTGGCGGCCGGCGCCGCGGCGCTGCTCCTCGTCGCCGGCCTCGTCGTCGAGCGCTGGTGCCGGCTGCCCGACGACGAGGACGAGGACCCGCCGGCAGGAGCCGCGAGCTCGCGGTGAGCGGGCGCGGGTCTCCGCCGCCCCGGGGGGCTGGCGCTGCGCGGGCGGCGGCGGCACGATCCGCTCGACGGCGGCGGGCGGACGAGGGAGGGCGCATGGCCGACGAGGACGCGGCGGCGGGCGGGTTCAGCGACGACGAGCGCGCGGCGGTGCGCCAGCGCGCCGAGGAGCTGCGGAGCACGAAGGGGCTCAAGGGGGCGGCGCGGCTCGCCAAGGAGCTCGAGGCGTGCCTGGAGGCCGTGGACGCGCTGGAGGGCGCGGACCGGCTCGTCGCGACGGAGCTGCACCGCGTCGTCACCGAGGAGGCGCCGCACCTGGCGCCGAGGACCTGGTACGGCTTCCCGTCGTACGCCCGCGACGGCGACGTCGTCGTCTTTTACCAGCCGGCGGCGAAGTTCGGGACCCGCTACGGCACCGTCGGCTTCCAGGAGGGCGCGGCCCTCGACGACGGGCCGATGTGGGCGACGTCGTTCGCGGTCGTCGACGTCGATGACGCCGTGCGGGAGCGCCTGCGCGAGCTCGTCCGGCGCGCGGCGCCAGCACCCGCCTGACCGCCCGAGCCGCTCAGGCGACGGGTCGGCGCAGGGCGTCGCGCAGGCCCGCGAGGCTCTCGCACGAGCTGTCGAGGCGCCAGTCGCGCTGCGCGTCGCGCTGGTCGTCCTCCGAGAAGTGGACCACGGCGGCCAGGCGGGGGAACTCCGTCACCGCGTAGGCGGCCCGGTACCAGTCGCCCTTGGCCCGCGGGTCGTCCGCGTGCTCGGTGGTCCCCGTCTCGCACAGCCAGACGGGCAGGTGACCGGCGCCCGGCAGGAGCAGCAGCCGCTCGTAGGGCGCGCGCACGAGCTCCGCGAGGCTGCGGTCGCGCCCGTCGCCGCGCCGGGGCTGCGCCGTCCCCCAGTCGTAGGCGTCGACGCCGAGCACGTCGACGACGTCCGCGCCGGGCCAGTAGTCCTCCAGCCGGTTGCCGGGCCGCGGTGGGCAGTCGCCGCCGTCGGGGCACCACACGAGGGGGACGTCACCGCCGAGCGCCCGCAGGCGGCCGGCCAGGACGCGCCAGGCCGCGCGGAACTCCGCGGCCGTCGGCCCGCCCGGGGAGGCCGACGAGTAGGAGTTCCACGACCCGTTCATCTCGTGCGCGAAGCGCAGCAGCGTCGGCTCGGGGCGCGCCGCCAGGTCTGCCAGCACCTGCTCCGCGCAGGCGTCGGGCCGGTCGGCCGCCAGGTCCCGCACCGCTGCCGGGGTCGGCTGCCACGAGACGAGGAGCGCGCGACCGGTCGCCCGGTCCGCGACCTGCGCCAGCGGCCGCCCCCACGCCAGGAAGTCGTGCACCAGGTCGAGGCGCCGACCGATCGCGCGTTCCAGTCGTGCGACCCCGGCCGGGGCGCCCTCGACCCCTCCCCGCTCGTGGACGAAGGCCCCGAGGAGGGCGCGGCCGGCGAGGGGCTCGCCCTCGGCGCCGCCCGGCTGCGGGCGCGCGCCGAGGAGGTCCCGCACCGCGCTCACGCGGCAGGCCTCAGGACGACGTCGGCAGGCGCGCGTGGTGCGCCGACGCCCGCCGGTCGAGGTCGTCCCCGACGAGCACCGCGCCCGTGACGACCTGGCCCGGTCCGCCGACGGCGGCCGGGACCGGCGCCAGCTCGAAGGTCGGCGGCAGCCCCAGGGCGGAGGCGAGGTCGACCTCGGGCTGCGCCTCCGCGGTCTCCGCCTCGTCCGCGCTCGCGGTCCTCCACCACAGGGCGACGGGGGCGAGGGCGGTGGCGAGGGTGATGGTCATCCACACGTAGAGGGCGGCGTAGGTGTGCCCCTGGGCGATGCCCGCGAGCATGCAGGCGACGGCGAAGGCCGCCCAGCCGAGGTGGAGCCGGAAGGTGCGCAGGCTGTCGCCGGACGTGAGCCGGCCCTTCGCCGTCACCTTGTAGGCCAGAGACCGCCCGCTCGCGGCGGTGACGGCCGCCGCGAGGTACACGGGCGTGGTGACGAGGTTGAGCAGCAGCCCGGCCATGCCCCAGGAGCGCCGCTCGTGCTCGACGAGGTTGAAGCGGCGCAGGTAGAAGAAGGAGCCGAGCGACGTGCCGGTCGTGGCGAGCAGCAGCACGAGCCAGGGCTGCCACGCGAGGTCGGACACCGTCACGCCGAGCACGAGGTAGAGGGCGGACAGCACGTTCCCGAGCACCCAGGTGGCGCCGACGGCGGGGTAGAAGAACTGCAGCGAGGCGAAGGAGACGCGCTGGTCCCACGTGAGCGCCCGGAACCGGTGGGGGGAGTGCTTGAGGACGATCTCGACGATGCCGTAGGCCCACCGCCGCTGCTGGGAGAAGAAGTCGGTCCACGAGGTGGGGCCCTCGCCGACGGTCACGACGTCGGGCGTGTAGACGCCCTTCCACCGCCGGCCCGTCGCCGGGTTGGTCGCCGTCGGCACGACCATCGCGGTGAGGTGGTCCTCGATGATGCAGTCCTGGTAGCCGTCGATCTGCTGCCAGGCGGCCGGCCGGAAGGCGTGGTTGGTGCCGATGAGCAGCGGGGCCCCCAGCGCGTTGGCCCCGCGCTGGATGACGCCGTGGAACAGGTAGGCCAGCTGGGCGGCCCCGCGGGCGACGATCGAGTCGGCCTGGTTGCCGTAGACCTGCGGCGCGACGACGTACGCGACGTCGGGGTCGGCGAAGTAGCCGAGGAGCCGCTCGAGCACGTCCCGGCTGGCGAGCGGGACGTGGTCGGGGTCCATCTGCGTCACGACGTCGTACCGGTGCTCGTGGGCGGCGCGCCAGGCGTTGTGGTTGCCGTGCTTGGTCTTCGCGCGGAACGGCCCGGACGCGGTGTTCCACTCGGCCACGCCCTTGCGGGAGAAGTGGTGGATGCCCAGCTCCGCGCAGCGGGCGCGGACGTGGGGGTCGTCGCCCTCGTCGAGCACCCACGCGTCCACGGGCAGGTCGTGCCTTTGGTCGAGGAAGGCCACGAGGGTGCGCTCGGCGACCTCCCAGGGCTCCTTGCTGGGGACGATGGTCGTCAGCATGGCCACCCGCAGGCCCGTCGCCGGGCGCATGGGCACGGGGTCGACGCCGCGGAAGGCGAAGTGGAGGCCGCTCGCGGTGCCCAGGAGCTGGAGCACCTGGAGGGCCACCACCATGACGACGCCGGCGACCACGGCGACGGCGGCGGGCAGCGGGAGGCCTGCCAGCGCCGGGAGGTTGCTCGGCCACAGCAGGTAGGTGATGAACGCGAGCACCAGGGCCGCGTGCAGGGCGCCCAGCCCCGCCACCACCGCCCTCTGCCCAGGGGCGAGGACCCGGCGCCAGCGGACGACGTCCCCGGTCGGCTGGAGGGGACCCGTCACGGACGAGGCCCCGTCGTAGCTGATGCCCACTGCTCCTCCTGTGGTCGAGGGCTGAGGGCGGGGCGGCGCGCGGGAGCCTCTGCCGGCCCCCGAGCCCCCACGGACGGTCACGACCCGTCCGCTGCGTCACCCGCTCGCAGGAGAAGTTACGGGTGATGGGTGACAGCGAGTCATGAGAGGCGCGTCCGACATGGCTGTGGGCGACCGGCAGTCACCCTACGTCGTACCGGTCCGCTCCTCGGGTGACCGGTTCGCGGCTTTCGCTTCCGTGTGACATGGCCCACGCGGACTAGGCGAAGGACTACCCGTGTGATCTGCATCACATTCCTGTCCCGCCGGCTCTGTGCTGCTCCGTCTGGGGGAGGGGTCGGCCGTCCGGTGCCGCGCCGGCGGGCGCCTAGGCTGGGAGGGCCATGACCGAGCGACGCCCGTCCGACCGGCGCGCCCGCCGCAGCGCTCCGCGCCGCCCGGGTCCCGAGCGCGACCCGGCGCTGGACCGGCTCGAGCCCGAGGTCGAGGCGGCCCGCGCCCGCCTGGCCGCCCGCCGCGCGTCCGTCCCGGCGCTGTCCTACCCGCCCGAGCTGCCCGTGTCCGGGGCGCGCGAGGAGATCGCCGCCGCCATCCGCGACCACCAGGTCGTCGTCGTCGCCGGCGAGACCGGCTCCGGCAAGACGACGCAGCTGCCGAAGATCTGCCTCGAGCTCGGGCGCGGGGCGCGGGGCATGGTCGGGCACACCCAGCCCCGGCGGATCGCCGCGCGGGCGGTCGCCGAGCGCGTGGCCGAGGAGCTGTCGGTGCCGCTGGGGGAGCAGGTCGGCTACGCCGTCCGCTTCACCGACCGGGTCAGCGACCGCACGCTCGTCTCCGTCGTCACCGACGGCATCCTGCTGGCCGAGGTGCAGCGCGACCCTCTGCTCTCGCGCTACGACACCGTCATCATCGACGAGGCGCACGAGCGCTCGCTCAACATCGACTTCCTGCTCGGCATCCTCCACCGGCTCCTGCCCCGGCGGCCCGACCTCAAGCTCGTCATCACCTCGGCGACCATCGACCCGCAGCGCTTCGCCGACCACTTCGCCGACGTCGCCGGCGAGGTGCCGGTCATCGAGGTGTCCGGGCGCACCTACCCCGTCGAGGTGCGCTACCGGCCGCTCGTCGAGGACGTCGACGAGGAGGACGACGACGAGGACGACGACGCGGGGGCCGGCCGCGACGACGACCGGTCCGGCGGACGGCCGGCGCGGGCGGCGAAGGACCCGGTGCAGGGCGTCTGCGACGCCGTCCGCGAGCTCGCGGCCACGGGCCCCGGCGACGTCCTCGTCTTCCTGCCCGGCGAGCGGGAGATCCGCGAGGCGTCCGACGCCGTCGCGCGGATGCAGCTGCGCGGCACCGAGGTGCTGCCCCTGTACGCCCGCCTGTCGGGGGCCGAGCAGCACCGGGTCTTCTCGGCGCACGGGCCCGGCGTCCAGCGGCGGGTCGTCCTGTCCACCAACGTCGCCGAGACGTCGCTGACCGTCCCGGGCATCCGGTACGTCGTCGACGCCGGGCTCGCCCGGGTCTCCCGCTACAGCGCCCGGCTCAAGGTCCAGCGGCTGCCGGTCGAGCCCGTCAGCCGCGCCAGCGCGGACCAGCGGTCGGGCCGGTGCGGCCGCGTCGCCGAGGGCGTCGCGATCCGCCTCTACAGCGAGGCCGACTACGACGGCCGACCGCGCTTCACCGACCCGGAGGTCCTCCGGACGTCGCTCGCCTCCGTCATCCTCCAGATGGCCGCGCTCGGCCTCGGCCGCGTCGAGGACTTCCCCTTCGTCGACCCGCCCGACCGCCGCCAGGTCGCCGACGGGCTCGCGCTGCTCACCGAGCTGGGGGCCATCGAGGGCGACGACGAGCGCGCCGAGGGCGGGGACCGGCGCGAGCGCGGCCCCGCGGAGCAGCGGCAGCTGCGGCTCACCCCGGTCGGGCGCCGCCTCGCGCGCCTGCCGCTCGACCCGCGCCTGGCCCGCATGGTCCTCGAGGCCGACCGGAACAGCTGCGTCGCGGAGGTCCTCGTCATCGCCGCCGCCCTGTCGGTGCAGGACCCCCGCGAGCGCCCCGTCGAGCACCAGCAGGCGGCGGACGCCGCGCACGCCCGCTTCCGCGACGAGCGCTCGGACCTCCTCACCCTGCTCGCCCTGTGGCGCTACCTCCACGCCCAGCAGGACGCCCTGTCCAGCAGCGCTTTCCGGCGGATGTGCAAGCGCGAGTTCCTCTCCTGGCTCCGGGTGCGCGAGTGGCAGGACGTCCACCGCCAGCTGCGGCAGCTCACGCGCTCGCTCGGCGTCGACGCGTCCTCCAGCGCGTCCTCCACCCCGGAGGGCGGGGCGGGGGCCCGGGACGACGACGGGGCCGACACCCTCGCCGAGGCGGACGACGACGGCCCGGACGGGGCCGGGGACGACGTGCTGCCCGGGAGCGAGCAGCAGGTCGACGCCGACCGCGTGCACGCCAGCGTCCTCGCGGGCTTCCTGTCGAGCATCGGGATGCGCGAGGAGCGCGCGAAGGACCCGCGGGCGGGGGCGCAGCAGGGCCGGGAGGGCCAGCGGCCCGAGCGCCGCGACCGCCGGGGCGTCGAGTACCTCGGCGCGCGGGGCGCCCGCTTCGCGCTGTGGCCGGGCTCGGTGCTGGCGCGCAAGCCGCCGGCGTGGGTCATGGCGGCCGAGCTCGTCGAGACCTCCCGGCTGTGGGCCCGCGGCGTCGCCGCCATCCAGCCGGAGTGGGTCGAGGCGCTGGCGGGCCACCTCGTCCGCCGCACGTACTCCGAGCCGCACTGGTCCAAGAAGCGGGCGTCCGTCGTCGCGTCCGAGCGCGTGCTGCTCCACGGCCTGCCGCTCGTGGCCGGCCGCACGGTCGCCTACGGGCGCGTCGACCCGGTCACCAGCCGCGACCTCTTCATCCGCCACGCCCTCGTCGAGGGCGACTGGGTGAACCACCACCGCTTCCTCGAGGACAACCGCGCGCTGCTCGAGGAGGCGGAGGACCTCGAGCACCGCACCCGCACGCGCGGCCTCGTCGTCGACGAGGAGGCGCTCGTCGCCTTCTACGACGCCCGGGTGCCCGCCGACGTCGTCTCCGGCGCTCACTTCGACCGCTGGTGGAAGGGCGAGCGCCGCCGGCACCCGGACCTGCTGACCTTCGACCCCGCGGCGCTGCTCGCCGACGCCGCCTCGGGCGTGCAGGTCGACGACTACCCGCTCACCTGGCGGGTCGGGGACCTCGACCTGCGCGTCTCCTACCGCTTCGCCCCGGGGGAGGACGACGACGGCGCCACGGTGCACGTGCCGATCCGCGCGCTCGCGCAGCTGGACCCGGAGCCCTTCGCCTGGCAGGTGCCCGGCCTGAGGCACGAGCTCGTCACGGCGCTCGTGCGCGGGCTGCCCAAGGCGGTGCGGCGCCACCTCGCGCCGGCGCCCGACCGGGCCGACGCCGTCCTCGCCGTCGCCGGCCCGCAGGACGGCCCCCTGCTGCCCGTCCTCTCCCGCGAGCTCGAGCGGCTCACCGGCACCGCGGTGCCCGTGGAGGACTGGGACCCGGCGGCCCTGCCTGACCACCTGCGCGTCCGCTTCGCCGTCCACGACGGCGACGACGACGGCCGCGAGGGGTCTCCGGTGCTCGGCGCCGGCCGCGACCTCCTGGCGCTGCGCCGCGCGCTCACCGCCGACGTCCGGCGGGCCGTCTCGGCGGCCGCCTCCGATCTCGAGCGCGGCGGCGCCCGCGACGCCGGGGCCGCCTTCGCGGGCGGCGCCCTC
>NZ_JABEMA010000110.1 GCF_013004605.1 Pseudokineococcus marinus | reverse complement strand
TCCCGCTGGCGCTCGTGGTGGCGTCCCCGGCCGGCGCGGCGCCGGCGGCGCCCGGCGAGCCGGCCGACGGCGGGTCGTTCAGCACGTCCTTCGAGACGGGCGACGCGCCGCAGGTGCTGGTGAGCACCCCGGAGACCCAGGACGGCGAGCCGCTGCAGGACGGCGTCGAGGGCGGCGAGCCCGGCCTGCCGGGCTCCCTGCGCGACGACGTCGTCGCCGTCACGGCGAGCGCGGAGAACCCGCCGTCGGAGGTCGCCGCCGCGGCCGTGGACGGCTCGACGAGCTCCAAGTGGCTGGCCTTCTCCCCCACCGGCTGGCTGCAGGTCGAGCTGGCCGAGCCGCGGCCCGTGACCACCTGGTCGCTGACCTCCGCCAACGACGCGCCCGAGCGCGACCCGCGGGAGGTGCGGCTCCTCGGGTCCGACGACGGCCAGGAGTGGACGGAGGTCGACCGGCGGACCGACCTCACCTTCCCCGCGCGGCTGTCGACCCAGCAGCTCGTGCTGGACGAGCCCTCGGCCCCCCACCGCTTCTACCGGCTGCAGGTCGACGCCAACGCGGGCGGCCCCCTGCTCCAGCTCGCCGAGCTCGACCTCGCCGACGGGACGGCGCCGCCCGCGCCCGCCGAGCCGATGACCACCGAGGTGGGCCCCGGCCCGGCGTCCGGCCCCACGGTCCGCCCGCGCGTCGGCTTCACCGGCGTCGCGGCCCTGCGCTACGCGGGCGTGCAGACCGCCGACGGGCGCGCGAGCGCGGTGAACCGCGTCCTCGAGGTGGACGACCTCCTCGTCGGCGAGGACTCCCACCTCTCCTACCGCGTCTTCCCGGAGCTGACCGGCGGCGACCTGTCCTACCCGTCGCTGCACGTGGCGATGGACGTGCGGTTCACCGACGGCACGCGGCTGTCCGAGCTGGGGGCGACCGACCAGCACGGCTACCCGCTGACGGCGGCGGGCCAGGGCACCTCCGACGTGCTCTACCCCGACCAGTGGAACCACGTGGAGGCCGACCTCGGCGCCGTCGCGGCCGGCAAGCGCGTCGCGGCGCTGCTCCTGTCCTACGACGACCCCGACGCCGCGCAGGGCACCGCCTTCGCGGGCTGGGTCGACGACGTCACGATCGACCCCGCGCCCGAGGTCCTCACCGCGCCGACCGACGGCACGGGGTTCACGGCGCTCGTCGACACGCGCCGGGGCACGAACTCGACGGGCAGCTTCTCGCGCGGCAACAACCTGCCGATCACCGCCGTCCCCAACGGCTTCAACTTCCTCACGCCCGTGACGAACGCGAACAGCCAGAGCTGGGAGTACGACTGGGCGCGCGGCAACGACGCGCAGAACCGCCCCCACCTCCAGGGCCTCGCCTTCTCCCACGAGCCGAGCCCGTGGATGGGAGACCGCAACCAGGTGTCCTTCATGCCCGCGACGGCCGACGGCGTCCCGGCGGGCGGCGCGCAGGCGCGCTCGCTGGCGTTCGCCCACACGGCCGAGACGGCGCAGCCCGACTACTACGGGGTCGACCTCGAGGGCGGCCTGCGCGCCGAGACGACCCCGACCGACCACGGCGCGGTGATGCGCTTCTCCTTCCCCGACGGCGCGCCGCGGCAGGTCGTCGTCGACACGGTCGACGACAACGGCGAGTTCACCGTCGAGGCCGGCTCGGAGGAGCTCACCGGCTGGGTCGACAACGGCAGCGGCCTGTCGGCGGGCCGCAGCCGCATGTTCGTGGCCGGCACCTTCGACCGGGCCGCGAGCGCGGCCGGCGCCACCGACGGCGGCCACCGGGGCACGCGCTACGCGGCCTTCGACGGCGACGACGACGTCGTGCTGCACGTGGCGACGTCCTTCATCAGCCTCGACCAGGCGCGCGCCAACCTGGCGATGGAGCTCGAGGGCCGGTCCTTCGAGGACGTCCGCGCCGACGCCGCGCGGCAGTGGGACGAGCGCCTCGGCGTCGTCGAGGTGCAGGGCGCGAGCGAGACCGAGCTGCGCAGCCTCTACGGCTCGCTGTACCGGCTGAACCTCTACCCCAACAGCCAGTTCGAGAACACCGGGACGCCCGAGGAGCCGGTCTACCGGTACGCGAGCCCGGTGGCCGAGCCCGTGGGCGAGCCGACGGCGACGCAGACGGGCGCCGAGGTCGTCGACGGCAAGATCTACGTCAACAACGGCTTCTGGGACACCTACCGCACGGTGTGGCCGGCGTACTCGCTGCTCTACCCGGACGTGGCGGCCGAGCTCGTCGACGGCTTCGTCCAGCACTACCGCGACGGCGGGTGGGTCTCGCGCTGGTCCTCCCCCGGCTACGCCAACCTCATGACGGGCACGAGCTCGGACGTCGCCTTCGCCGACGCCTACCTCAAGGGCGTCGACCTGCCCGACGCGCTCGAGACCTACGACGCCGCGGTGAAGAACGCGACGACCCCCTCCCCCGACGCCGCCGTCGGCCGCAAGGGCCTCGACACCTCGATCTTCCTCGGCTGGACGCCGACGACGACCGGGGAGAGCGTCAGCTGGGGCCTCGAGGGCTTCATCAACGACTACGGCATCGGCAACATGGCCGCGGCCCTCGCCGAGGACCCGCGGACGCCGGACGAGCGCCGGGAGCGCCTGCGCGAGGAGTCGGCGTACTTCCTCGACCGGGCCACCGGCTACGCCCGGATGTTCGACCCCGAGGTCGGCTTCTTCCAGGGCCGCCGTCCCGACGGTTCCTTCCAGCAGTCGCCGGAGCAGTACGACCCGGAGTCGTGGGGCGGGGTCTACACCGAGAGCAACGGGTGGAACTTCGCCTTCCACGCCCCGCACGACGGCGCCGGCCTCGCCGCCCTCTACGGCGGCCGCGAGGGCCTCGAGGCGAAGCTCGACGAGTTCTTCGCGACGCCCGAGGAGGCGGACAAGCCGGGCGGCTACGGCGGCGTCATCCACGAGATGCTCGAGGCCCGCGACGTGCGGCTCGGGCAGCTGGGGATGAGCAACCAGGTGAGCCACCACATCCCGTACGCCTACCTCGAGGCCGACGCGCCGGAGAAGACGCAGGCGGTCGTCCGCGACATCATGCGGCGCCTGTACACGGGCGACGAGATCGGCCAGGGCTACCCCGGCGACGAGGACAACGGCGAGATGTCCGCCTGGTACGTCCTGTCCTCCCTCGGGATCTACCCGCAGCAGGTCGGCTCCGACCGGTGGAGCATCGGCTCGCCGCTGTTCGACCGGGCCGTCGTCCACCGCCCCGACGGCGACCTCGTCGTCACGGCGCAGGACGCGAGCGGCGGCGACAACGGCCACGAGGACGTCTACGTGCAGTCCCTCGCGGTCGACGGCGCCCCGCACGAGCAGACGTGGCTCACGGCCGACCAGGTCAGCGGGGGCCACGAGCTGGCCTTCACGACCGGCGAGGAGCCGTCGGAGTGGGGCTCGGACCCGGAGGACGCCCCGCCGTCGCTGACGCCCGAGGGCGAGGCGCCCGACCCGCTCGAGGACTCCACGGCGAGCGGGCTCGGGACGCTCACGGCGGCGAGCGGAGCGGACGTGTCGGCGCTCGTCGACGACACCTCGGCCAGCGAGGCCACCGTGGGCGCGGACGCCGAGCTGACGTGGACCTCCGCGGTCGGCGCCCGCGCCGTGCGGACCTACACCCTCACCTCCGGGCAGGGCGCCGACGGCGCCGGCGACCCGAGCGCGTGGGTCCTCGAGGGCTCCGACGACGGCGCGACGTGGACGCAGGTCGACGCCCGCTCCGGCGAGGCCTTCGCCTGGCGGCGCCAGACGCGGCCCTTCCAGGTGGAGGACCCGCAGGCCTTCTCGCAGTACCGCCTGCGGGTCACGGGCGCGAGCGCGGACGCGGTGCAGCTCTCGGAGGTCGAGCTCCTCGTCGACCCGGCCGAGGCCGTCTCCGGCGACCTCGCCGTGACGGCGGGCGCGGACCTCACCGCGCAGACGGGTCGCGAGGTGTCCAGCGACCTGGCCGTGGTGGCCGGCGCCGCGGCGGACGCCGTGGACGTCGTCGTCGACTGGGGCGACGGCACCGCTCCGGTGCCCGCCGACGTGCGCGAGGGCCGCCTCGGCTCGCTCGTCGTCAGCGGCGCCCACACCTACGCGGAGCCGGGCGTGCACCGCGTCGTGGTGACGGCGACCTCCGGGGACGCCACGGCGACGTCGGAGCTGCTCGTCGACGTGGCGCTCGTGCCCGAGGGGTCGCTGCGCGCGGCCTTCGACAGCACGTGCATCGGCGACGAGGGCGCGGGCGCCGACTGCGACGCCAAGGGCTGGTCCTACTCGCGGGCCGCGCTCGCGGACGCGGGCCTCGTCCAGGGCGAGCGGCACGCCGTGCCCGGGACCGACCTGTCCTTCGTCCTGCCCGCCGTGCCGGCCGGCGCGCCGGACAACGCCACGGGCGACGGGCAGGTCGTGGACCTCGACCTGCCCGCCGACGCGACGCAGCTGTCCTTCGTCGGTGCGGGCACCCAGGGCGCGCAGGACGAGACGGCGCTGCTCACCTACGCCGACGGCAGCACCCAGGAGGTGCCGCTGCAGCTCTCGGACTGGACGCTCGGCGGGAACCCCTCGAACGCGCCGCAGTTCGGGAACGTCGTCGTGGCGGCGGCGCAGTTCCGCCTCCTCGGCGGCAGCCGCGACGCGGCCCGGCCCTTCGTCTTCGCGACCGCCCCGGTGGCCCTGGACGGGCCGCTCCCGGTGACGCTCACGATGCCCGACCAGCAGGGCACGGAGACCGAGGACGGCCGCGTGCACGTCATGGCCGTGGCCTCCGACGGCACGCCCGCGGACGCGCTCGCGGTGCAGGCGCCCGAGACCGTCACCGCGGCGGCGGGTGCGCCCGTCGGGGCGGTGATCGCCACGGCGACGGGCGGCGCGGTGGCGCCCGAGGACCTCACCGCGCGCGTCCTGTGGGGCGACGGCACGGCGCTGGAGAGGGCGGCCGTCCGGCCGACCGACGAGGGCGCCGAGGTGGTCGGCGAGCACGTCTACGCCGCGCCGGGCACCTACACGGCGCACGTCACGGTCGACGACGGCCGCACCAGCGCGACCCGCGAGGTGCGGGTCCAGGTCGTCGCCGTGGACCCGGCCCTCGAGCTGGGCGCGCGGCTGGCCTCCCCCGGCGCGCAGGTGGGGGTGAGCGGCTCGGGCTACCTGCCCGGTGAGCAGGTCGCGCTGACCCTGCAGCGCCACCAGGGCCGCGGCGAGGCGCCGGTCGTGGGGCTCGGCACGGCGCAGGCGGACGCGGACGGCGCCTTCACCACGCAGGTGCAGGTGCCGGCGGACGCCCGCCGCGGCCCGCACGACCTCGCGGCGAGCGGAGCCGCGTCGGGCGCCGCGACGAGCGAGCGCCTGGTGGTCGCCGGTCGCTGACCGGCCGGCAGCACGACGACGCCCCGCCCCCCACGACGTGGAGGGCGGGGCGTCGTCGTCGGCGGGTCGACCCCCGCGGGGGTGCCGGCAGGAGCGGTCAGCTGGGCGGAGGCACGGCCTGCGCGGCCTCGCGGGCGCTCTGGCCGTCGTCGACCCGCTGCTCGACCTGCTCCACCTGCTCCGGCCGCAGGGGGGCCTTCCCCCCGCCGCTCGTCGGGTCCTCGTCGAGGACCGACTCGCGGACGTACCGGAAGACGACGGTGCCCACCGCGGCGATCGGCACGGCGAGGAAGGCGCCGATGATGCCGGCGAGGGTCCCGCCCGCGGTGACGGCGAGGATGACGACGGCGGGGTGCAGCGCCAGCGTCTTGCCGACGAGCAGGGGCTGCAGGACGTTGCCCTCGAGCTGCTGGACGACGAGGACGACCGCGAGCGTGGCGAGGGCCTGAGGCCACCCGAGGCTCACGAGGGCCACGAGCGTCGCCAGCGCGCCCGTCGTCACGGCTCCGACGATGGGGATGAACGCCGCGAAGAACACGAGGACGGCCAGGGGGAAGGCGAAGGGGACGCCGATGATCCACAGGCCGAGGCCGATGAAGACGGCGTCGACGAGCGCGACGGCGGCCTGGGAGTAGATGTAGCCGCCGAGCGTCGTCCAGACGCGGGTGAGCAGCTCGTCGACGTGCCCGGCCACCCGCTGCCCGCTCCACAGGTGCAGCCAGGGCAGGAAGCGGGGCCCGTCCTTGGTGAAGAAGAAGGTGAGCACGAGGACGAGCAGCAGGGTGATGAGCGCGGAGCCGACGGTGAACAGGCCCGTGAGCAGCCCGCTGCCGACCGAGCTCGCGATGGACTGCGCGTTGCTCTGCAGGCGCTGGAGGCCGTCGTCGAGCCAGGTGCTGATCTGGTCGGCGCCAAAGCCGAACATCCCGTTCTGCGTGGCGTCGTTGACCGACTGCTGCAGGCTCTCGAAGCCGGCGACCACCTGGTCCACGAGGCCGGAGGCCTGGGACAGCACGCGCGGGATGAGGTAGGCGAAGATCCCGATGATCACGCCGAGGAAGACGAGCAGCGCGAGGGCCGCCGCCAGGGCGGCCGGCATCACCCGTCGCAGCTGCTTGACGACCGGCCACAGGACGGTCGAGAGGATGAGCGCGAGGACGACCGGCAGGACGATCGACCACAGCTCGCGCAGGACGAAGAACACGAGCACGAGGCCGAGGACGATGGCGAGGACGCGCAGGACCCACAGCGCCACGGCCGTCGCCGCCTGCTCCAGCTTGCCGAAGCGGCTCGTGGCGTGGGCGCGCGAGGGGCGCATCTCCACGACGGCGTCGACGTCGTCCGGCGTCCCGTCCACGCCGCCCCGGCCCGCTGCGGGCGCCGGACGGGCCGCGGGGGCCGCGTCCTCGGTGGTGTCGACGACGACGACGCGGTCGGGGGCGCGGCGTCGGCGCAGCCGGTCGAGCCGGTCGAGCAGGGACATGCGGAGCTCCTCACCGCGGCCCCCGGGCGGCGGCCGCGCGCCCACTCTGGCGCCTCGCCGCCCCCGCCCGCGAACGCGCGGGCCTGTGCTCGGCGCCACCGGTGCCTCCCGGCCCCCGGCCGGCGTCCCTAGGCTGCGCCCATGAGCGCAGTGCAGCACTCCTCCCGCGACGGCTCGGGACGGGGGGCCGGCCGGACCTGGTGGTGGCAGGTCGACCCGCCCTCGAGCCTCGCCGACGTCGTCGTCCGCGCCGCCGAGGACGAGCCCGACCGCGAGGTGCTGGCCCGGCGCGCCGGCGGGGGCTGGGAGGCCGTCACCGCGGCGCGCTTCCGCGAGGAGGTCGAGCAGGTGGCGCTCGGGCTGCTCGACGCCGGCGTGGCGCCGGGCGACCGCGTCGGGCTCATGGCGCGCACCCGGTACGAGTGGACGCTCGTGGACGCCGCCGTGTGGGCGGTCGGCGGCGTGGTGGTGCCGGTCTACGAGACCAGCGCGCCCGACCAGCTGCGGTGGATCCTCGAGGACTCCGGCGCCGTGGCCTGCTTCGTCGAGACGCCGAGCCACGCGCGCACGCTGGCGCAGGTCGCCGACGGGCTGCCGGCGCTGCGGACGTCCTGGGTGGTCGACGGGGGCGCCACGGGCGTCCTGCCGACGCTCGCCGACCTCACGGCCGCGGGTGCCGCGGCGGGCGGGGACGGGCGCGCCGAGCTCGAGCGCCGCCGGGCGGCCCTCACCCGGGACGACGTCGCCACGATCATCTACACCTCGGGCACGACCGGTCGGCCCAAGGGCTGCGTGCTCACCCACGGCAACTTCCTCGTCGAGTGCGGCACGGCCGTGGAGCTCCTGCCCGAGCTCTTCGAGGACCCGGGGTCCTCCACCCTGCTGTTCCTGCCCCTAGCCCACGTCTTCGGCCGGATGATCGAGGTCGCCGTCCTCATGGCCCGCATCCGCGTCGGGCACAGCGACGTCGCCCGCATCACCCGCGACCTCCCGACGTTCCAGCCCTCCTTCGTGCTCGCCGTGCCGCGCGTCTTCGAGCGCGTCTACGAGACGGCGCGGCGCCGCGCGACGACCGAGGGCAAGGGGGCCGTGTTCCAGCGCGCCGCCGACGTCGCCTCCGCCTGGAGCCGCGCCCAGGACGGCGGGCGCCCGGGCCTGCTGCTGCGCGCCCAGCACGCCCTGTTCGACCGGCTCGTCTACGGCAAGCTCCGCGCCGCGCTCGGCGGGCGCGCCGAGTGGGCGGTCTCCGGCGGTGCTCCCCTCGGCGAGCGCCTCGGCCACTTCTACCGGGGCATCGGCCTGACGATCCTCGAGGGCTACGGGCTCACCGAGACGACGGCGGCCACGACGGTCAACACCCCCCGCGACCAGCGGGTCGGCTCGGTGGGGCGCGCGCTGCCGGGCACGGAGCTGCGCATCTCCGAGGCGGGCGAGGTCCAGGTGCGCGGCGGTCACGTGTTCCGCGAGTACCTCGGCAACGCGCAGGCCACGCGCGAGGTCCTCGACCACGACGGCTGGTTCGCCACCGGCGACCTCGGCTCGCTCGACGCCGACGGCTACCTGACGATCACCGGGCGCTCGAAGGACATCCTCGTGACCTCCTCGGGGAAGAACGTCTCCCCCGGCCCGCTGGAGGACAGCCTGCGGGCGCACCCCCTCGTGAGCCAGGCCGTCGTCGTCGGCGACGGGCGCAGCAGCGTGGGGGCGCTCGTCACGCTCGACCAGGAGGCGCTCGACGCCTGGCTCACCCAGGCCGGGCGCCCGGCCGCGCCGGCCGCCGACCTCGTCGAGGACCCCGACCTGCTGGCCGAGCTGCGCCGCGCCGTCGACGCGGCCAACGAGAGCGTGTCCTCGGCCGAGGGCATCCGGCGCCTGCGGGTCCTGCCCGTCGACCTCACCGAGGAGGGCGGGCAGCTGACGCCGAGCATGAAGGTCAAGCGCGGCGTCGTCCTCGAGGAGTTCGCCGACGAGGTGGAGGCGATGTACCGACCCCGCCGGTAGCGGGCCGGCGGCTCGCCGGGCGCGCACCCCGTCGCCGTCCGGCGGGCGCCCCGCGGTCGCCGGGAGGTCGGCGCGCGGACACCCGGGTCGGGTGGGGTCGAGGGGCCGGGGAAGGCCTCCAGACCCGGGACGCGGCTGCCGATGGACCGGCAGGATGGGACGACGACGAGGCGGGGAGCCGGCGGTGCGGGGCAGGACGAGGACGCGGCGGACGACGAGCGCGGCGGCGGTGGTGCTGGCGAGCGCCGCGCTGTGCGGAGGGCTCGTCGTCCCGGCGACCGCCGCGGGCGCGGTGACGCCGCCCGCGACGGGCACGGCCGTCGCTCCGTCGCCCGGTGCGACGACCGGACCCGACGGCACCGCACCTGACGCGAGCGGACCCGCACCTGCCGAGACGTCCGCCCCGGCGGCCCCGCAGGACGACGTCGCCCCGGGCGAGGCCGCTGCCGCCGCCGAGGGCGCTGCTCCCGAGGACGGCGCTGCTCCTGAGGGCGACTCGGCCCCTGAGGACGGCGCTGCCCCTGAGGACGGCGCTGCTCCCGAGGACGGCGCTGCTCCCGAGGACGGCGCTGCCCCGGACGGGGAGACCGCGCCGGAGGACGGCGAGGAGCCGGCGGCGCCCGAGGAGCCCGCTCCCGGGCCCGACCCGCGGGCGGTCGCCGCCTACGAGGCCGCGGTGGCCGCCTCGGCGGAGGCATCGGCGCGGCTGGCCGAGGTGTCCGCCCGGGCCACCGCGGCGCTGGAGGCCCGTGACGCCGCCCGCGCCCGCCACGACGCGGCCCTCGCCGAGCGCGCCCACCAGGAGCAGGTCGCGGCGTCGGC
>NZ_JABEMA010000011.1 GCF_013004605.1 Pseudokineococcus marinus | reverse complement strand
CGTCGCCCCCCAGCCGGTCGTCGCCACGCCCGCGCCGCGGACCCAGGACCCGCGCGACGCCGGCTGGGAGAGCCGCTACGCCCGCCGGCTGCCCCTCGTCGACGGCGCCGCCGCCCTGGTCGCCGCGCTCGTCGCCTACGCCGTGCGCTTCGGCTCGCTCGGCTCGGGGGCGTGGTGGTGGGAGATCACCCACCAGCCCGCCTGGTCGGTCCTGCTGCTGCCGGTGCTGTGGGTCGCCGCCGTCGCCGTCATGCGCGGCTACGAGACGCGCTTCCTCTTCACCGGGCCGGAGGAGGTGCGCCGCGTCGCCTTCGCGGGCGTCAGCGTCGTCGCGGCCGTCTCGACGACCGCGTACGCCTTCGACCTCCAGGTGGCGCGCGGCTACGTCGTCGTGGCGCTGCCCGCGGCGCTCCTGCTCACCCTCGTGGCGCGCTACGCCCTCCGGAGGCGCACCCACCGTCTGCGCCGCGTCGGCCGTCGCACGGCGACGACGCTCGTCGTCGGCCGCGCCGAGGGCATCCGCGACATGGTCGGCCAGCTGCAGCACGCGCCCCAGCAGGGCTTGCAGGTGGTCGGCTGCTGCACGACGTCGGCGTCCCTCGTCGGCCCCGGCGGCGTCGTCGAGGAGCTGCCGGCGCCCGTCCTCGGCGGTTTCGACGACGTCGTCGACGTCGTGCGCCGCGACGGCATCCAGACCGTCGTCGTCCTGCCGTGCGCCGAGATGGACAGCCTGCGGCTGCGCCGCCTCGGCTGGCGGCTCGAGGAGACGACGGCCGACCTCGTCGTCGCCCCCGGCATCGCGGAGGTGGCCGGGCCCCGCGTGGCCATCCGCCCCGTCGCCGGCCTCCCGCTGCTCCACCTCGAGCGCCCCGAGCTGCGGGGGGTCCGGGCGCTGGTGAAGCGGGTCGTCGACGTCGCCGGCGCCGGCCTCGGCGTGCTCGCTCTCGCCCCGGTGCTCGCCGTGCTGGCTCTGCTCGTGCACCGGTCCGGCCCCGGGCCCGTCCTCTTCCGCCAGGAGCGGGTCGGGGAGGACGGCCGGCCCTTCGACATGCTGAAGTTCCGCAGCATGGTCGACCGCGCGGACGAGCGGCTCGGCGAGCTCATGGCGGGCAACGAGGGCAACGGCGTCCTGTTCAAGATGAAGGGTGACCCGCGCGTCACCCCGGTCGGGCGGGTCCTGCGCCGCTACTCCCTCGACGAGCTGCCCCAGCTCTTCAACGTGCTCAGGGGTGAGATGTCCCTGGTCGGGCCCCGCCCGCCGCTGGCGTCCGAGGTCGAGCGGTACGGCCAGGACATGCACCGCCGCTTCGCCGTCAAGCCCGGCATCACGGGCCTGTGGCAGGTGAGCGGTCGCTCGCACCTGTCGGCCGAGGAGTCGGAGCGCCTCGACGTGCGCTACGTCGAGAGCTGGTCGCCGGCCACCGACGCGATGATCCTCTGGAAGACGGTCGGCTCGGTCGTCAAGGGGAAGGGGGCGTACTGAGCGCCGTCGACGGGTCCGGTCGACCCGCCCTCCCAGGTGTCGACCGCTCCCGCGCTGCGGTGGGCCCCCAGCGCGGGCCCGTACCCTCCACCGGTCAGGCCGTCGACCGTGAGGAGCAGCAGGTGTCGAGCACCAAGCCGAGCACCGGCCCGTCCGAGGTGCCCGTCGAGGTGGTCACGGTGGACCGGGAGCCCGTCAGCCCGCTGACGGCTCTGCGGCGGCACTGGGTCGTCGGCGCCGTCCTCACCATCGCCGGAGCGCTCACCGGTGCTGCCCTGGGTGCCGCCACACCTGCGTCCTTCACCTCGGAGTCGCGCGTGGCCGTCGGCAGCAACGACCTCCTCGCGCTGTCCGTCCCGGGTTACGCCTACGCCGCGGGCCAGCTCGCGGCGAGCACGGCTCGTTACGTCGACAACTCGCAGGCGCTCGGTGCCCTCGAGCCGGTGCTGGGGGAGGACGCGGCGGAGGTGGAGGACGTCTCCGCCTCACCCATCCCCGAGTCCAACATCATCCGCGTCGAGGTGACGGCGGCGACGTCCGACGTCGCGACCCGCGCCACTGCGGCCGTCACCGACTACCTGCTGGAGCAGTCCTCCCGCGTCAACACCTCGAGCGACGCCGACGAGCTGCTCGGCCAGTACGCCGACCTCTCGCGCGAGGTGGCGCAGACGAGGGCCGAGCGGGACAGCCTCTCCGCCAGCATCCAGAGCGCGCCGGCCACCGCTCCGCCCTCGCCGGACGTGCAGGCGCAGCTGGTCGACCTCGAGGCCCAGCTGGCGGTCCTCAGCGCCCGGCAGGGCGCCCTCGAGGCCCGTTACCAGGACGCGGTCACGTCGGACGACCTCTCCTACCAGCTCGTCACGGTCGCGGAGGCAGCACCGTCCTTCGACACGTCGACCACGCAGGTGCAGCGGTACGGGCTGGTCGGGCTCGTCGCCGGTCTGCTCCTCGGTCTCCTGGCGGCGGTCCTGCTCGACAGGGCGCGCAGGCGACCACGGCCCGCGGGTGTCGTGACCGACGAGCCCGGTGGCGTGGACTCGCTCCTCGAGACGGACCGCTCGGGTGACGGGCGCACGACCGTGGCGGAGACGCGGGCGCGCGACCGCTCATGAGGGGCTGGGGCCCCGAGCGGCCGGCGTACCTGTGGCTGCTGCTGGCGACGCTCGTCCTCAACGTCTTCTCCGGGATCGGGTCCGACGCCCTCGGCCTGCCCATCAGCCCTGACCGCCTGACGCTCGCCGCCGCACTGGGCCTCCTCGCCCTCGACCCGTGGGCCTGGAGGAGGGTGCGCTGGCACCTCCGGCCCGTGCACGTCGCCATGGTCGCCCTCGTGGTCCTGGCGGCGTGGTCGGCCTTCGTCAACGACACGCTGCTCACCGGGTACGGGCTCTTCGCCCTGGCCGACCGCCTCCTGGTGCCCTTCGTGCTCTTCGCCGTCGCACCGGTGGTCTTCTGCACTCCTGAGCGCCGCGACCTCCTGCTCAAGGCGCTCACGGTGCTCGGGCTGTACCTGGCCATCACCGCCGTGCTCGAGCGGGTCGCGCCGTCCCTCGTCTACCCGCGCTACATCGTCGACCCGTCCCTCGGCATCCAGGCCGGACGCTCGCGAGGTCCCTTCGTGGCGAGCGAGGCCATGGGACTCGTGCTCGTGCAGTGCGCCTTCGCCGCGGCCTTCCTCTCCTCGCGGTCGCGTCGGGCCTGGAGGCGTATCGCCCTGCTCACCACGGCCCTGTGCGCCGTCGGCGTCCTGCTGACGTTGACGCGGTCCGTCTGGCTGGGGGCTCTCATCGGGGTCGTCGTCGCCTGTGCTCAGCAGCGCGAGCTGCGGCGCCTCCTGCCAGTGATGCTCGCCGGGGGCGCGGTGGTGGTGGTCGCCCTGCTCGCCGCTGTCCCGAGCCTCCAGGCAGCCGTCAACGAGAGGGCGACGACGACGCGGTCCCTCGACGACCGGAGGAACGTCAACGAGGCGGCGCTGCGCCTGATCGAGAGGGAGCCGCTCACGGGCGTCGGCTGGGTGGGCTTCATCGACGCCAGCGACGAGTACGTCCGTCAGGCCGACGACTACCCCGTGACCAACGTCAGGATCGAGGTCCACAACGTGCCGCTCGCCCGGGCGGCCGAGCTCGGCATCCCCGGCGCGCTGCTGTGGGCGCTCTGCGTCGTCCTGGGGCCTCTGCGCGCCGTCCTCCGCCGCGTGCCGAGGTCTGCTCCGGTCGACCTGGTCGGCTGGCGGCTGGTGCTCACCGGGGGTGCGGCGACCTGGGGCGTGGCGCTGCTCCTCAGTCCGGTGCCCTACCCGCTGCCGAACTACCTCGTCTTCCTCCTGGCCGGGATGGTGCTCGCTCCGTCATCCACCTCGACGGCCGACTCCCGTGGCGTCGAGCTGACGGCTGGCGGCAGCGGCCTCGGTCGTTGAGTCGTGGCGGCGCCTTTCGCTGGATGAGACCAGAGAAACCCCCCCCGGACGAGTGGGGGCTTCACGGCGAGGAAGGAGGTGACTTCAGTGCGAGAGCTGGAGAGGACGAGGGATGGGCACGTCGTGCCTCATCTCGAGGTGCACCGAGGGAAGGAACCCCCGTTGCTCGCTCCCATCGTCCGTCGCGCCCTGCATCGCCCTCTCGCCACCATCGCAGCTCTCGGCGTCGTCCTCGTCGGAGCCGGGAGCGCCAGCGGCGCCACGGCCGGCACCTCGTCCTTCGCGCCGCCGCCGGCGGGGGTCACCGATGTCAGCGCACCTGTGGCCTCCAGTCCTGTCGGCGGCATCTTCGCCGAGACCAGCGTGTGGCGGCAGGACATCAGCCATGCGCCGCTGCACCCGGACTCGGCGGCCATGTCCGCCAATGTCGCCAAGCAGGTGAAGGACCACTGGGGCGGCGTGGCCGCCTTCAACGTCTACAAGTTCGGGACGAGCGTCTACACGGTCCCCTCGACGCAGAAGCGCGTCGACGTCAAGTTCGACGACTGCCAGAAGAAGGGCTACGTCCCGTCGGGCCTCTACGGCGACGGCGGACAGTTCGTCTCCGTGCCGATCCCCAGCAACGCCGTCCCGGCGGCGGGCACCGACGGCCAGCTGACCATCTACTCGCCCGGCACGGACCAGCTCTGGGAGTTCTGGAAGGCCAGCAAGAAGGCCGACGGCTGGCACGCCTGCTGGGGCGGCCGGATCGACACCGTCTCCACCAGCGCCGGGCAGTTCAAGGACCACTTCGGCGCCTCGGCGAGCGGTCTCGCCGTGACCGCCGGCTCGATTCGGATCAACGAGGCCAAGACGGGGGTCATCAACCACGCGCTGTCCCTGCAGCTCATCGCCCCGAAGCACTACAAGACGGTCAGCTGGCCGGCCGTCCGCAGCGACGGCTGGAGCACGAGTGCCTCCGCCGTCCCGCAGGGCCAGCGCCTCCGTCTCGACCCGACGGTCAACGTCGACGCCCTCAAGCTGACCCCCGTGGCCAAGGCCGTGGCCAAGGCCGCGCAGAAGTACGGCTTCATCGTCACCGACACCGCGGGCGCCGTGGCTGTCCAGGCCGAGGCGGGTGACGGCGTCGCAGCGGTCACCGGCTCCAACCCGTGGTACGGCATTCTCGGGGGGACGCCGTCGTACGCCGTCATGAAGAACTTCCCGTGGGACAAGATCCAGGTGCTGCCCGACCACTACGGGAAGCCGGGCACCGAGACGGCGCCCGCCGGGCCCACCTGCAACGCCTGACCCTCAGGCCCTCAGGCCCTCAGGCCTTCAGGCCCTGAGCCGGGCCCGCGCCCTCGCTCGACGGAGCAGGACACGGGCCACGGCGGGCACAGCCGCCGGGTGCGTCGCGAACCAGCGGAGGCACCCGGCGGCTGCCGCCCCGTCGCGTGTGCGCTGGGCCGCGCGGAGGTCGTCCCAGACCACACGACCGAGGGCGCCGTCGCGGACGAGGACGTCCATCCACGGCCGGTCGGCGTAGTCGCTGACGATGCGCTCGAACGTCCGCCGCATGAGGTCGACGTCCTTCACGGCCTGCTGGGCGTGCTCGTGGTACAGCACGGTGGCGTCGCCCACGACGACACCCTCGCCCTTCTCCAGGAGGCGGATCCACAGGTCGAGGTCCTGCGCCCGCAGGAGCGGCCGGAACATCCCGGCGGCCACGAGCGCCTCGCGCCGCACGACGGTCGCGCTCGTCACCACGAGCTCGCTCGGCACGAGGACGGTTCGCGGGGTGATGCGCCTCGCCCCTCGAGAGGGGCTGCCGAGCCAGCGGCCCGCGGGCGAGACGGCGGCGGCAGACACGAGGTCCCGACCTCCTGCGTGCGCCATCACGGTCTCCAGGTGCTCCGGCAGCCACTCGTCGTCGCTGTCGAGGAAGGCGACCCAGGTCGTCGTCGCCGCCTCGATGCCCGCGTTGCGCGCCGGGCCGCTCCCGGACCGCTCGGGCATGCGGATCACCTCGACCCCCTCGGCCAGCGCCGCGTCGGCGGTCCCGTCGTCGGAGGCGTCGTCGACGACGACGACCCGGGCGGGCGTCAGCGTCTGCGACGCCACGCTCCGCAGGGCTCGAGCGATGAGGCCCTCTCGGTTCATGGCCGGCATGACCACGGTCACGTCGGCGTGCGGGCCTGGCATGTGGAGCTCCCGTCTGCTGGACACCGACGCCTCGTGATCGACGGCGGCCCCATCGTCCACGACGCGGGCGACGGCGCGGTCGCCAGGTGCTCACCTCGCTAAGGTCTGCCCGTGCAGCGTGATGTCGACGCCCCGGCCGCCGTGGCGAGACCCGGGGGCGTCGCGGAGCTCCGACGGCTCCTGGCAGCCGATGTGCGGCGCAACCCCTACGTCGCAGACCGGCTGACGGTAGCCGTCTGGAGGCTCGGCCACGCCGCCCACGGGAGGCGTGGCGCCGCCGCCTTCGCGGTCCGCCGACTGCACGGCGTCCTCGACGCGGTCTGGACCCGGGGGGTCGTGGGGGCCGAGCTCCCCCGCTCAGCCGTGGCAGGACCCGGTCTTCGTCTGCCCCACGCCGGTCGAGGTCTGGTGGTGCACCCGTCGGTGCGCATCGGAGCGGGCGTCACGCTCTACCACCGGGTCACCCTCGGCGTCCGCGGTGGCCACCAGGGCCCGACGCTCGAGGACGACGTGTACGTGGGGACGGGCGCAGCGGTGCTCGGACCGGTCCAGCTCGGCGCGGGGTGCTCGGTCGGCGCCAACGCCGTCGTCGTCCGCGACGTCGAGCCAGGAGCCACCGCGGTCGGCGTGCCCTCGCACGGGAGGGACCGTGGCTGACCTCCGCCTCGACCGCCGGAGGCTCGAGAACGGGGTCCGCCGGCTGCGGTACCTGGGTGCCCTCGCACGACGTCCGTCCTTGGCGGGGACGCCGATGGTCTTCGGGCCACGGGTCGACATCCGCGTCGGGCCGGGCGGCGGCCTGGACCGGGGTGAGCGGTGCGTCATCGCCGGGGACTTCCACGGTGTCATCGACGCGCCGACGACTTGGGGGGACGACGTCTTCTTCAACGTCGGCGCCTACGTCTGCGTCTTCGAGGGGCTGACCATCGGCTCGCGGGTGATGTTCGGCGAGCGCGTCTCCATCCATGACGAGGACCACGTGGTGGGGCCTGTGGCGCCGGGCGCGGCCCGCTACCGGACCTCTCCAGTGATCATCGGCGACGACGTCTGGGTCGGGGCGAACGTCGTCGTGCTCCGCGGGTCGCGGATCGGGTCGGGCAGCGTCGTGGCCGCAGGGGCCGTCGTCCGCGGCGAGGTGCCTGATGGGGTGCTCGTCGCAGGCGTTCCGGCCAAGGTCGTGCGGGAGCTCTTGTGAGCGGCTCGGCGCGCTTCTCCGTCGTCATCCCCGCCCACCAGGAGGAGCGGGTCGTCGGGCGCTGCCTCGACGCCTTCCTCGACGGCGCGAGCGCGGACGTCGAGGTCGTGGTCGTGGCCAACGGCTGCACGGATCGGACGGCCGAGGTCGCGAGGCAGCGCCTCGGCGTGCGCGTGGTGGAGCTCGTCGAGGGCTCGAAGCGCCTCGCCCTCGACGCCGGGGACGCGGCCGTGTCCGCCTACCCGCGCGTCTACCTGGACGCCGACGTCCTCGTCGGCGCACCGGCCCTGCGCGCGGTCGCCGACGCGTTGACGGGCCCTGAGCCCCGGGCGGCTGCGCCGCGGGTCCGCTTCCGCGTGGAGGGTCGTCCCTGGTCGGTCAGGGCCTTCTACGCCGCCTACGCCCGCATCCCCTACACGACGGACGGCCTCGTGGGCCTCGGCCTCTACGGGGTCAGCGAGGCGGGCAGGGCGCGGTTCGCCGCCTTCCCGGACGTCACGAGCGACGACCTCTTCGTCCAGCGCACCTTCGCGCCGGAGGAGCGGGTCGTCCTGCAGGACCACGTCTTCGAGGTCGAGACGCCCCGGACCCTCCGCAGCCTCCTCGCCGTCCGCACGCGCACGGCGCAGGGCAACACGGAGCTCGCCGGCAGCGGTGACGAGGCTCACGCGACCAGCACGGGGGAGACCGTGAGGTCGCTGCTGCTCGACGCGCGGCGCCGCCCTTCGACCATCCCCTCGACGGCCGTCTACGTGGCGGTGGTGCTGGTCGCACGGCTCCGGGCCCGCCGGGCGCCCCGGACGTGGCACCGGGACGAGACGACGCGCTGACCGACGGCGAGCCGTGATCTCCCCGTGATGGTGCCTCCGGCTCTTGTGAACATCATGTGAACATGCTTGTGCCGATTTGGGTCGAGGGGCCAGATGCCCTTGACTGCTCCCATGACCACCCGACCGGCACCGACCCCCGAGGAGCTGGCAGCGTCGCCGGTCCCCAGTCCCCGACCCGAGCTCACCCCGCTCCCCGCCCCCACCGGGGCCGCCCCGGCGGGCCCGAGGGTCGTCGTCGACGGCGTCGCCTTCGACGCCGTCACCGAGACGGAGGTCGTCGACCACGTCCTCGGCGAGATGGCGCAGGGGCGAGGGGGCATGCTCCTCACGCCCAACGTCGACATATTGCGCCAGCTGCGGCGTCCGGCCCTGAGAGGCATCGCCGCTGAGGCCGACCTCGTCGTGGCGGATGGCATGCCCATCGTCTGGGCCTCCCGCGTCCTGGGAAGCCCTCTGCCCGAGCGGGTGACGGGTGCGTCGCTCGCGGAGTCGCTGCCGGCGGCCGCGGCGGGCGCCGGGCGCTCCGTGTACCTGCTCGGCGGTGAGGAGGGCGTGGCCGAGCTCGCCGCGGAGAACCTCTCCGCCGAGCACGACGAGCTGCGCGTGGTCGGGTGGCACTGCCCTCCGCACGGTTTCGAGGAGGACGAGCGGGAGATGGAGGCCATCGTGGCTGACCTCCGCCGGGCGAAGCCCGACCTCGTGCTGGTGGGCCTCGGTTTCCCCAAGCAGGAGCGTCTCATCGGCGTTCTGAGGGCAGCACTGCCGCACGCCTGGTTCATCGGGTGCGGGGGCGCGCTCACCTTCCTGTCCGGCAGGGTGTCCCGCGCGCCGCGCGGACTGCAGCGGAGCGGCCTGGAGTGGGTGCACCGGCTCGTCATGGAGCCCCGTCGGATGGCGCGGCGCTACCTCGTGGACGACCTGCCCTACGCAGCCGGCCTCTTCGCTCGCTCCTTCCACCGGGCGACGGTCGTCGGCCGTCAAGCCGCCTGATTTCTAGGCGGCCTCCGCAGGCGCAGTTTCGACGGACGCCTCCGGCCGTCGGCTCCTGTGGGCGACCAGGGCACCATGCGGGGATCCAGGGCTTATGATCCGGCCGTTTCACCCGATCGGGTGAGTGACGTCTCTTTTGTCGATCTCGGGAGCCCTCGCATGCCTCTGTCCGTCCGACACCTTCGCCGCTGCGCGGCGGGGCTCGCCCTGGCGATCGCTGTGACGGGAGGCGCGTCCCTGGGCGCGCTGGCCGACTCGGGCCGGGCCGCGGGGCAGCCCGTCCTCCCTCCCAGCAACGTCTTCACGAAGGACGTCTCGCGCGCTCCTGTGGACCGCGGCAGCGCCGCGATGGTCGACAACCTCGAGCAGCAGGTGACCTCGCGGTACGGCGGCGTGGCTGCCTTCAACGTCTACACCTACGGCGCCTCGCTCAACATGGCGGGCTCGAGCCAGCGACGGGTCGACGTCCGCTTCGACGACTGCCAGGGCAAGGGGTGGACCCCCCGTGGCCTCTTCGGCCCGGGCGGCCACTTCGAGGACGTGCCGATCCCGGCCGACGCCGTCCCCGCCGCCGGGACCGACGGCCAGCTGACGGTGTACTCGCCGAGCACCGACCAGCTCTGGGAGTTCTGGAAGGCCCGCAAGACCTCGAGCGGCTGGTCCGCGTGCTGGGGCGGTCGCATCGACCGCGTCTCCCGGAGCACGGGCGCCTTCCCCTCGACCTACGGCGCGAGCGCCAGCGGCCTGGCGTCCTCGGTCGGTGCCGTCCGCATCCACGAGGCCGAGCGCGGCGACATCGACCACGCGCTCTCGCTGTCGCTGCCCCGCATCGCGCACTGGGGCGAGGTGAGTTACCCCGCCACCAGGAGCGACGGCTCGGACCAGCGGAGCTCGGCCATCCCCATGGGCACCCGCTTCCGGCTCGACCCGGCGGTCGACGTCGATCGGCTCGGCCTGCACCCCGTGGCCCGGGCCGTGGCCGAGGCCGCCCAGACCTACGGCTTCATCGTCACGGACACGGCCGGCGCCGTCGCTGTCACCGCTGAGAGCGGGGAGGGCGCGGGTCGGGTCGCCGGCAAGAACCCCTGGTACGGGATCCTCGACGGGACGGGCAGCTACGCCGTGATGGCGGGCTTCCCCTGGGACCGCCTCCAGGTGATCGAGGAGGACTGGGGCGCGCCGCGCTGACCCGAGCCTTGATCCGCACGGGGCGCTCCCGCCGCTCGGCGGGGGCGCCCCGCGCCGTGAGAGCTCCTCAGGGCCGCGCCGCGGCGTCGCACGCCGTGACGACGGCTCTCCCAGCCGCTCCGGCAGGGATCTTGCGCGCGAAGGCCGCGCCGGACGCCACGGCGGCCGGCACGTCCGCGGCCCGCAGGTCCCGAGGGCTCGCCGAGCCGGGCGGGAAGACGGTGTACGTCGTCCGCCCCCGCCGCGTCCTGAGGTCCGGGTCGGCGCTGACCACCGACTGCACGTAGGACTCGTCCGGGATGCGCGTGCGGGCGAAGACGCGGCGAGCGACGGCCGTCCGCTGGTCGGTCGCAGCCCGGACCGCGGCCGCGCTGAGGACCATCCACTGCGACCCCTTGATGTACCGCAGGCCCAGCGCGGCCACGGGGTCGTGCCGGAGTCGCAGGCCGATGGCCCACACGCCGTCGCGGGAGGTGGGGTAGGCGAGCACTCGCCGCTGCCACCGCGCTGGCCCGCGCTGCCAGAGACGTCGACCGAGGCGCCCGACGAGCCGCGGGACGACACGGGGGCGCTGCCAGGTCGCCCACCGGTAGAGGTGGCGAGCCGGGTCCGGGGACGGGTCGACGTCCAGCAGGGCGTCCACGCCTGTGTCGAGCAGCTCCTCCTCCCACCGACCGAGATGTCGGACGGGGCGGTCGCGTCCCGACACGAGGACGACGAGGTCGGCCTCCAGGACGTCCACCGCATGGGCCGAGGCCTCGAGCATGGCCTCCACCAGGCTCCAACCGCCCCAGGTGACCCGGATGCGGCTGCGCAGCAGCGTGGCGCCCACCGCGTCGGCGTCCTCGCCGTCGAGATAGCCGACGGGCTGGTCGTGCCGCAGGAGCACCTGTGCGTGGGGGCTCGTCGCCCGGATCGCTCCCACGAGGGAGAGCGCGGCCGGAGCGTCGTCGTGGCACAGCACGACGTAGCAGACGACGGGCGCCCGACCGGTGCTGCGGTCCTCCTGCGCTGAGGTCACCTGCGGCCTCCCCGTGATTAGGTTGACGTCGACATCGAGGTCCCTCGGCGCCCTCGGCTCGGGGGTGGTGAGGAGCAGCCGTGCGGACGTCCGCCGTCATCCCCGTGCGAGGGCTCGGCGCGCTGGTCGAGGGTTGCCTCGAGAGCCTAGAGCGGCAGAGCCGTCCCCTGGACGAGGTGGTGCTCGTCGACGACGCCCCGGAGCCGGTGATCCCGGAGGACTCCCGGTACGACGTCGTCCGGAGTGGGGGCGTCGGTCCGTACGCGGCGCGCAACCTCGGGTGGCGCGCAGCGAGCGGCGACGCGGTGCTCTTCCTCGACGCCCGCAGCCGGCCGCGCCCGCGGTGGGCGGAGGCGCTGGTCGGCGTCCTGGAACGGGAGGGCGTGGGGCTCGCCGGGGGCGACGTCGTCGTGCCACCGGGGCGGTCGGTGGCCTCCCGGGTTGCGGCGCTCGAGCAGCCCTTCTCGGTGGACAGCTACGTGGACCGGGCCTGGTACATGCCCTACCTCCCGACGTGCAGCCTCGCCGTGCGGCGGGAGGTCCTGGAGGAGCTGGACGGCTTCGCGGCCACCCGCAGCGGCGGGGACGCCGACCTGTGCTGGCGCGCGCAGGAGAGTGGCTGGCGCCTCGAGGTCGCTCGCGACGTCCTGATGGACTGGCTGCCGCGTGACGGCTACCGCGACTACCTCGAGCAGCACTACCGCTACGGCCGCAGCAACACCCACCTGCGCCGTGCGTGGGCCGAGCGCGGGGCCGAGCAGGCGGTGGCCACCAGCCCGCTGGTCCTCGCTCGCATGACGGGGACCGCGGTGGCACGGGCCGCCTACGGCCTCGCCCGCGGCCGCTCGGACCGCGTCCACTACGCCCTCCTGGAGGGGGCGCGCGTCGCGACGCGCCTCGGCGTCCGGCGCGCCCTGGCGGAGGTGCCCCGGTGAGCGGCCAGGCGCGCGCGAGCGTCGTGGTGAGGACCTTCGACTCAGCGGGGACGGTGGAGGCGACCTTCCGGTCGTTGCGCGACCAGGACGTTCCCGTCGAGGTCGTCGTCGTGGACTCGGGCTCCACCGACGGGACGCTCGAGCTGGCCGGGTCGTGGGCGGACCGGGTGGTGCACGTGCCCCGGGACGACTTCTCCTTCGGGGGTGCCTTGAACCAGGGTGCATCGGCCGCCGCCGCCCGCGTCCACGTCGCGCTCTCGAGCCACAGCACCCTGCCGAGGGTCGACTGGGTCCGCACGGCGGCCCAGCACGTCGAAGACGGTGCCAGCGCCGCCTGCGGGGCTACCGTCGACCCGTGGGGGCGCGTGCTCGAGGGACCCTTCCGCGCCGGCGCGGGGGAGCTGGCGGCGAACCGCTGGTGGGGCTTCACCAACCACGCGTCGGCGTGGGCAGCAGAGGTGTGGCGGGAGCACCCCTTCGACGAGCGGCTGACCGCCACGGAGGACAAGGAGTGGTCGTGGCGCGTGGTCACGGGCGACCGCTACCTCGTCGTCGACCCGGCGCTAGTCGTGCCCGGTGCCCACCGGCGTGACCGCGGTATCCGCTCCTACTACCGACGCCTGGTGAAGGAGCAGACGTCCGTGGCCCACCTGCGGCCCGTACCTCCGTACGGACTGCTCGACGCTGCGCGTGACCTACGCCGTCCTGTCGGTGAGGTGCCCTACCTCTCCGGCGCCGGTCCGTGGGGGAGGACCCGAGCTGTCGAGGTCGCCGCGCGGTGGCGGGCTGCCACGGTGTCCGGGAGGGCGGAGGACTGAGGGCCGTGCCGCGCCACCGCGCCGGGCTCGTCGCGTGGCGCGGCGGCACCTGCGCCGCGACCTTCACGCAGCGGACGGAAGGTCTCACCCCTTCGGCTCTTTTCGGCGGAAGGTCTAGAGCGAAAAGCAGACGCCACCTACTCTCTGTCAACGACGGCGGAGTGGAGGTGGGTGCTGATGACTCAGCGTATCGAGTGGGTCGATTCGGCCAAGGGTGTGGCGATCGTGATGATCGCCTTCCACCACACGCTCCTGCTGCTCGCGCCCTTCGACCTCGCCGACCCCCGGTGGGCCGTCGTCCGCGACGTGTTCGCCACCTTCCCCATGCCCCTCTTCTTCCTCGCGTCTGGCCTGCTCGCTCGGCGCGTGATGACGGAGTCGTGGCGGACGCTGTGGCGTCACACCCTCCTCCCGCTCGCGTGGCTCTACGTCATCTGGAGCCTCTTGCGTTTCGGCTGGTTCACCGCGGTCCCGCTGGAGAGCAGGCCCGAGGAGACGAGTTGGCTCGACCTCGCCCTCTCACCCCTGCTGCCGCAGTCCGGCCTGTGGTACTTGCACGCGCTGTTCCTGGCGCTCGTCGTCGCCCGCGCGCTACGCGACCGCCTGCCACCGGCCCTCCAGGTCGTCCTGGCGGCAGCGGCGTCGGTGCTCTTCTTCGGACCGCTCAGCACGGGCAACCTCGGGTACGAGGGGCTCCTGCACTACCTCGTCTTCTTCCTCGTGGGGCTCCACGCCGGACGCGTGATCGTCGCCCTCGTTGAGCGCTCAGGCAGGTGGGTGGCGCTCACCGCGCTGGTCTGCTTCGCCGCAGCGCTGGTGCTGGTCCGCCTCCTCGTGCTCCAGTGGCTACCCGTCGTGCCGCTGCTCCTCAGCGCGCTCTCCGTGACCGCGGGAGTGCTCGCCCTGGCCTCGGCACCACGGTCGTCCTCCGCTCTCGGACTGAACGCGCTGGGGCGGCGGACCCTGCCGGTGTACGTCACGCACGTCATCGTCATCGCGGGCCTCACGCGGCTCCTCCTGCTGCTGCCGGACGGACCCCCGCCGTGGCTCGAGGTGGCGATCCCTCCGCTCGTCGTCGCGACGGCCGTGACGATCTCCCTGCTGCTGGCAGCTGGGCTCGCGCGGACGCCTCTGCGCCTCCTCTACCGACCACCCTCCCGGTGGACCACGGCCGATCGACGTCCCGATGCCCTCGCCGGCGCTGTCGAGACCGCGCACGGCTCCTCAAACCGCGGAGCGGTCCCGTCGTAGGCCTCCCAGGCTCTCGGGCCGGGGAACCTCGGACCGATCGCGAGCTGGCGCCCGAGCCGCGGACGGAAGCGGGTGCGCGGGCGGGTCGGAGGAAGCGATCGCCCTAGGGTGTGCGCCGTGCGCATGGTGATCACCGGCTTGGTCGTCTCCAACGGCGGCGACGCCGCCATCCTCGACGCTCAGGTCGACGTGCTGCGACGGGCTCTCCCGGGGCTCGAGATGGCGGTCCACGACAGCGCGCCGCCCGTGGCTCGCCGCCTGTACCCCGACCTCGAGGTCCATCCCGTCCTCGCCGCCGTGACTCGCCCTCGACGACGGCGCCTGCGCGGCCTCGTGCCGTGGTTGGACCGCAGGCGCGTCCTCCTCGCCGCTCGCGCGTGGCGACTCTCGCCGGGCGTCGCCAAGGCCCTCCTGCGGGAGGCCGAGAGAGAGGTCGTCAGGTCACTCGCGGAGGCGGACGTGGTGGCCCACACCGGCGGGACGACCCTGGTCGAGACCTACGACCTCGACCCGAAGCTCTTCGAGCTTGAGGTGGCGAGCGCGGCCGGAGCGACACTGGTGCTCCTCCCGCAGTCGCTGGGGCCCTTCACCAACCGGGACTACATGGTCCGGCTGCGGCGCCTCCTGAGCACTGCTGCCCTGGTCCTGCTCCGCGACGACCGGTCGGCGGAGCACCTGACCCAGGTGGGCATCTCCACCCAGGCCGTGGAGGTCGTTCCGGACATCGTCTTCGCCCTCGCCGCACCGTCGGCCGCCGGACGTCTCCGATCGGCTGAGATGCCTGCCCGGCCGAGGGTGGCCGTCAGCGTCCGCGACTGCGAGATCTTCCTCCGTAGCGGGGACAAGCAGAGGTCCTACGAGGACGCCGTCGGCGCGCTGGTCGTCGACCTGGTCCGCCGACGCGAGGCCGCCGTCACCTTCGTGTCGACCTGCCAGGGCACACCCGAGTACTGGGCAGACGACTCGGCGATCGCGCTGCGCATCCACCAGCGACTGCCGGAGGACGTGCGGGGAAGCACCACCGTCGACCGCACCCGTCACGACCACTCCGGGCTGGCGGCCGTCTTCGGCGAGCACGACGTCGCGGTCACAACGCGGATGCACGCGGGGATCATCGCCCTCGGCGCCGGCACGCCCGTCCTCCCCATCGCGTACGAGTTCAAGACGCGCGAGGTCATGGGTCAGGTCGGTCTCGGCGACCACGTCGAGGACGTGGGGGAGGTCACGGACGACGCCCTCGTGGCGGCCTTCGACGCCCTGCTCGAAGACCTGCCGGCCCTGCGCGGCCGGCTCGCGGTAGGAGTCGAGGCGCTGCGAGCGCGGGCGCACGGGCTCGACACGCTGCTCGCGGACAGGATCGGGTCGACGAGGGGCTGAGGATCGCCAGGAGGTCAGCTCTTGCGCCGCGCCACGGCGAGCACCTCTGAGAGCGACGGACGGGCGAAGAGGGCCAGCAGGGCGACGTACAGCGCCCCTCCGACAAGCACCTGGCCCACGACCACCAGCGGAGACGTCCGCTCGAGCGCCAGGAGATCGGGTCCCCAGCGCACCACTCCTCCCATCACGAGGGACATGAAGAAGACCGGCGCCGCCTGGGCGAGCACGGTCCTAGCCCGGAGGCCGACGGCGCGGCCAGCGACGTGGACACCGACGGGCAGCATCAGCCAGTAGCGGACGAGCACCGCGACCGCCACGCCGACGACACCCCACTGCAGCCCGACGACGATGGCCACGACCCCGACGACCGTGCCGACGACCCCCATGAGGAACATCACGGTCGTCCGGCCCGTCGCCTGGTAGAGCCATCCCACGCTCGTGCTGATGCACTGCGGGAGCCCGGCGATGCAGAGCACCTGCAGGACGGGGATGGTCGCCGTCCAGTTCGGCCCCCACAGCAGGGGGACCAACCCGTCCGAGACGGCGGCCAGCCCGACGAGCATGGGCACGGTCACGGTGTTGATGACCCGCAACGAGCGAAGGTACGCCGAGCGCATGCGTGCGTGGTCGCCCTGCATCGCCGAGAGGGCCGAGAACATCACGCGTCCCAGCGCGGCGGTGACCTGCGTGATGGGGAGCAGCATCAGGTTGTAGGCCCGGTTGTACAGACCGAGTGGTGCTGCCCCGAGCACGCGGCCGACCAGGAGGCTGTCGGCGTTGCGCCCCCAGTAGTTGACGACGTTGAAGCCGAGCAGGCCGCCGGAGAACCGCCACAGCTCCCTCAGGGAGCGACCGGAGATGAAGTGCCGTGGCCACCAGCGGACCGCCGCGAACGAGCCGATGGACGCCGCTGCGCTCGTCACGAGGGGGCCGTAGGCGAGCGCGTAGGCGCCCGCCCCGAGCAGTGCCGCCACCAGCGTCGTGCCGTGACCGAGGACCGCAGCCACCACCTCGATGGTCGCGACGGCCCGGAAGGCGAGCCGCCGTTGGAGGAGGGCGTTGTGGACCACGCCGATCGACAGGGTGAACGCCAGGGCCACCAGCGGCGTCAGCGCGACCAGCTCGGGCTGACCGTAGAAGTCAGCCACGAGGGGAGCGGCGAGCGCCAGGAGCCCCGCGAAGAGCACCCCCCCGAGCGCGTTGACCCAGAAGACCGTCGACTTGTCCTTCTCGGTCAGGGACGCCCGCTGGACGAGAGCCGACCCCAGACCCAGCTCGAAGAACATCACGGCGAAGCCCGTGATGACGTAGACGCTCGCGACGAGACCGAACTCCTCCGGCACGAGCAGTCGGGCGAGGACGAGGCCGACGGCGAACTGGAGGGCCTGCGTCAGCATCCGCGCCGACGTCGCCCACGTGGCGCCGCGGACGACGGCGCGCCCCATGGACGACGGAGGGCGGTCGTCGACCATTCCCTCTAGACCGGCTCTCGCCTCGTCCGAGAAGGACTCCGTGGCATCGCGGGGCACGGTTTCGAAGGGCGCTCGACGGCGTCGCAGCGGCCTCATGCGTCGCCCGGGTCACGGCGATGGGTCACGTCGGCGTCCTCTCAGTGGGTGTCACGGCTCGGACGCCAGCGGCCGCGGGCACCCTACCGCCGAGCCTCGACGGTCAAGAGGACACCGCACGAGGCTTCCGCCTACGCCGCGGCAGGCCCGTGGTCAGCGGGGAGACGGCGAGAGGCGTCAGCTCGCTCGGGAGAGAGTCCCGTCGTACACGTCGGCCATGCGACCGAGCAGGTCGCCGACGTCGAAGTGCTCGGCGACGTGCGCGCGCGCCTCGCTTCCGAGGCGCCGACGGAGCGCGTCATCCTCGAGCAGCCGGCCGAGGCGGGCCCGGAGGCCCATCACGTCCCCCTCCGCCGCCAGGAGCCCGGTCCGCTCGTCGACGACCGCCTCGGGGATGCCGCTGTGCGCGTAGCCGACGAGGGCACGACCGTGCAGCCCGGCCTCGAGGGCGGTGACCGGCAGCCCTTCGCAGTCGCCGTCGGCCGCTGTCTTCGACGGAAGGCAGACCGCGGACGCCCTCTCCATGAGGTCGGCGACCTCGTCGCTGGTGCGCATGCCGACGAAGCGCGCCCGTACGCGCAGCGCAGCGGCCCGTGACTCGAGCTCGGTGCGCAACGGGCCGTCCCCGGCGATGACGAGCTCCGGGCTCCCCGGGAGCCCTGCCAGCGCCTCCAGGAGATCGCCGACGCCCTTCTTCTCTGCTAGACGGCCGACGAAGAGGAGCGGTCCCTCCGGCGGCGGCGTGGGGTCCGGCGCGCGGGCCACGTCGACGCCGCAGGCGATGACGTGGATCTTCTCGCCCGGGACTCCACGACGGAGCAACGCCTCACGCAGGAAGCGGCTGACGGTCACGACGGCGTCAGCCCGGCGGACGAGGGCGTCGAAGCCGTCGACGAGCAGCGCGCCGCTGTGGCTGCGGCGCAGCACCTCCGGGTGCATCGTCGCGTCGTAGCCGTGGAAGGTGACGACGAGGGGCAGGCGCGCCAGGCGCACCGCGGGCAGCGCCCACGCCGCGTCCACGCCGAAGTGGACGTGGACGAGACCGGCGCCGGTGGCGCGGAGGGCGGCGGCCAGCGGGGGGGCAGCCACCTGCTCCGGTGGCCGGCCTAGTCGGCGCAGGACCGCCGCCGCCGCCCTGGGGACGAGGTCGCGGTCGCGGGGCAGGTGCGGCTCGACGCCCGGCACGAGGAGCGGGTCGTAGAGCACCTCGCTCGTGACCGCCCGGGTCTCGTACCGGGGCATGCGTAGCAGGTGGTCGCGGACGAAGGTCTCCGACCGCGGGAGGAAGTACCGGCGGTAGACGGCCACTCGCGGGTCACCCGCACCGCTCACCCACACGTTGAGCTCCCCGTGGCAGGAGCGCTGTCGGTCCCGCGAGACGGTGCCGACTTCTCCTGCCAGCTGAGACGCTGGTCCAGCCGGGCCGCCGCCGACGATGCCCGGAGGAGGGCGGCTCGCGGCGCTGGTGGCCGCACCGCGACGGACAGCCCGGTGAACCACAGCGTCAGAGCCGCCCGCCCCAGGGCGGCGCGGCCGTCGCGGCGGCGCGCCGCCCTCGACAGCCCGCGCCACTGCCCTCCGGCCCGGGCGCGCATGACGTGCCGGTGCCCGACGGCCCACGCCCGGCGCTGCTGCGTGCGCCGCCCACCCCGCTCCCAGCCGGCTCGGCGTACGACGACCTGCGCGGCAGCGGTGAGGCCACGGTCCCCGGTGAGGCTGCCCGCGCGGACCCGGTACCAGGCGGTCTGGACGTCGAGGTCAACGAAGTGCCCCTCTGCAGCCATGCGCGCGTGCAGGTCCCAGTCCTCCTGGGACCTCAGGTGCTCCTGCCACCCACCTGCACGGCGGACGGCGCCGGTGCGCAGAAGCATGGAGGCCGGTGGCCACATCGGCCCCTCGACGACCAGGTCGGCGAGGGTCGTGCGGCCGCCGTACGTGGAAGGGAGGACCCGACCGCCTCTGACTGTCGTCCGTCGTCGTTGGAGCGCCGAGTGTTCGCCGGCGCGGATCGGCACGTCGTCCTCGTCAACGTACTCAGCGAGCGACGTCAAACCCACGGCGTCCGGCTGCGGCGCCAGTCCGGCGACCATGGTCTCGAGCGCGGTGGGCAGCAGCAGGTCGTCGCCGTCCACGACAGCGACGAAGGGCAGGTCGCCGGCCTCCGCGAGCCCGCGGTTCCGCGCTGCCGAGACCCCCGAGGCGACCTGCCGCACCAGGCGCACCCGGGGGTCCGCCCGTGCCACCTCGGAGACGACGGTCGCCGTCCCGTCGGTGGAACCGTCGTCGACCACGACGCATCGCCAGTGCTCGTACGTCTGGGCCCTGACCGACGCCAGGGTCCGTCCTAACCACCTCTCGCCGTCACGCACGGCCACGAGGACGAAGACGCCCGTCTCCGCCAGCCCCCCACCGGCCGGGCCGACGCCGTCTGCTGAGCTCGCCACAGCCGGATGCTCTCACCGGCGAGATGGCCATCGCCCCTCCGGCGGCGACCTGCGGACGGCGGTCGTTCCCCGCGGCACGAGCCCGGCACCCGGAGCGCACACCGCGCGCCGAGCGCGACCTAAGGTGCGCCCATGCCCCGGGTGCGGACCGTTGTCGTCATCCCCGCCGGCCCGCGGGACGACGTCCTGGACACGGTCGACTCCGTGCTCACCCACCTCGGCCCCTCCCGCCACGTCGTGGTCGTCGACGACACGCGAGGGGCGCGACCGGAGCAGATCTCCTCGCTGGCCTCGACGCCCGATGTCACGCTGCTCGAGCCTCGGTCCCGCGGCGAGGGCGTCTACGGCTCCCTGTGGGTGAAGCTCGCCGAAGCCCTCGTCGCAGTCCTTGACGTCTGGGACTTCGACCTGCTGGTCCGCCTCGACGCCGATGCCCTCCTCATCGGTCCTGGGCTCGAGGACGCCGCTCTCGCAGTCCTGGACGCCGACCGCAGCCTCGGTCTCCTCGGGTCGTACCGCACCGCCTCCGACGGCAGTCAGCGCAGCTTCGCACCTGCTCGCGAGCTCCTCCGCCAGGATCTGCACTGGCGCAACGCCTACGGCGACCCGCGGCTGCGGAGGGCCGTCGTGCGCCTTCGTCGGTCAGCGCGCCGTCACGGCTACGAGGACGGCGAGCACGTGCTCGGCGCGTGCAGCCTCCTGCCGCAGCGAGCGATCGAGCGCATGCGGGAGTCCGGCCTGCTGCAGATGGGCGTCCTCGCGAACAGCGCCATGGGGGACGACCACCTCATGGGGCTCGGCGTGCGCGCCGCCGGTCTGACGATCGGAGACTTCGGGCGGCCAGGCGACCCCATCGCCGTGCGGTGGAAGGGCCTCCCTGCCGCTCCGGCGGACCTCCTCGCGCGTGGGGTGGCCGTCACGCACTCCGTGCGCTCGTACGAGGGTGCGACGGGCGCCTTCGAGGAGGACGTCGTCATGGGCGAGGAGGAGATCCGCTCCGCGTTCCGGCGAGCCCGGCGCCGAGAGGCCGGGTCGTGACGGACACGGCTTCGGACTGACCGGCTCGGGCGGTCTGGCTGCTTCACTGTCCGCCGAGCCGTCGGTGACCCAGCGCCGATCGGTAGGTCGCCGTCGATCCGGCGGCTCCAGCCACCCCGGCTGCAGCCGCACCGACTCGACGGGAGCCCCCAGTGGCCTCGACCGCGCGACTCGTGTGGGTGGACAGGGCGCGCGGCGCCGCCATCCTGCTCGTCGTCCTCCACCACTCCGTGCTCTGCACGGTCTCGCTGGGCCTCAACGGCGACCGGTGGCGGGTCCTCGACGGACTGCTCGCCGGCATGCGCATGCCCCTCTTCTTCTTCGTCTCCGGCGTCCTGGCGGCGCGAGCCCTGCAGCGCCCGTGGCGGGAGTTGCTGCGCGGCAAGGTGGCCAACCTGGTCTGGCTGTACGTCGTCTGGCTGCTCCTCGCCACCGTCCTCCTGACGCTCGTCCCCTACCCGCGGACCCGCGAGGTCGAGGCGGACCCCCTCGGCGCGTGGCGCGGCGCGCTGCACGCCTTCGACCTCCCGACGAGCTCCCTCTGGTACCTCTACGCCCTCGCCCTGTTCACGGTCGGAGGTCGGCTCCTGCGGCGGGTGCCCACAGTGCCCCTGCTGGTGGCGGCGGCTGTCGTCTCGACAGCCCTGGTCACCGTCGACGCCCTCGCGACCGACAACTACACCTGGTCGGCGGTCGGGTCGCTCTTCCCCTTCTTCCTGGCGGGGAGCCGCCTCACCGACCTGCTGCGCGACCATCTGCACCGCGTGCCGCTCCCCGTCGGCGCGGCCGCTCTCGTCGCCTCGCCCGCCGTGGTCGTCGCGAGCTGGAGCCTTCCCGAGGGCTTTCCCCGTCCGGGGCTCCACCTCGCCGTCGGGGCGCTGGCCGTCCTCGGAGGTGTCGTGGTGGCCGGGCGGCTGCCGGACGTGGCGCCCGTCCGCCTCCTCGAGCGCCTCGGCGGCCTGACGCTGCCGGTGTACGTCCTTCACGAGCTCTTCATCACGCTCGTGGCGCTCCTGTGGCTGCGGGGGCTCGCCGCCGACCGCGCGCCCCTGGAGACACCCCTCGCCCCGCTGCTGCCGCTCGCTCTGGCCGCCGTCGCGGCTGCTGCGAGCCTCGGGCTGCACCGCCTCCTGCGCGGGGTGCCCGGTCTCTTCGAGCTCCCGGAGGCCCTGCGCCCGCAGGGGACGAGGCGCCGTCGGGAGGCCGCCAGCGCGGGCTGACGCCGCGGGACGCGCGGCGTCAGCCGGCGTGCACCGAGGGGGAGCGGCCGCGGTGAGGCGGAGGTCCTGTGGTCAGCGGGCGGCGCCGAGGCCGCGGTAGGTCCACCCCGCCTGGCGCCAGGTGTCGGCGGGCAGGCAGTTTCGGGCGTCGATGACCGTGGCGCCCGGCCGCGTCAGGCCGAGGAGCTTCGCGGGGTCCGCCTCGCGGAAGACGGGCCACTCCGTCAGGACGAGGACCACGTCGGCGTCCGTGACGGCCTCCTCGGTGGAGGTGCCGTAGGTCAGGGTGGGGAACATCCGGCGGCTGGTCTCGCCGGCCTCGGGGTCGTAGACGACGACCTGGGCGCCGCGCAGGTGCAGGCCCGCGGCGACGTTGAGGGCGGGGGAGTCGCGCACGTCGTCGGTGTCGGGCTTGAAGGCGGCGCCGAGGACGCCGATGCGGCGGTTGAGGACGCTGCCCCCGCAGGCCTGGACGGCCATGTCGATGACGCGCTGGCGCTGCCACATGTTGATCTCGTCGACGTCCTGCATGAGGGCGACGAGGGAGTGGGCGCCGAGCTCGCCGGCGCGGTGCATGAGGGCGCGGATGTCCTTGGGCAGGCAGCCGCCGCCGAAGCCGAGACCGGCGTTGAGGAACTGGCGGCCGATGCGGACGTCGTGGCCTAGGGCGTCGGACAGGACGGTGACGTCGGCGCCGGCCTTGTCGCACACCTGGGAGATCGCGTTGATGAAGCTGATCTTGGTGGCGAGGAAGGCGTTGGCGGACACCTTGACCAGCTCGGCCGTCGGTAGGTCGGTGGCGATGAAGGGGGTGCCCTCGGACAGGGGGCGGGCGTAGACCTGGCGCAGGAGGTCGTCACCCCAGGGGGAGGCGCCGCCGACGACGACGCGGTCGGGGGAGAGGGTGTCGTGGACGGCCTTGCCCTCCCGCAGGAACTCGGGGTTCCAGGCCAGCTCGACGCGCAGGCCGGCGGGGGCGACCTCGCGGACGCGGGCGGCCATGCGGGCGCCGGTGCCGACGGGGACGGTGGACTTGCCGACGAGCAGGGCGTCGTGGGTCAGGTGCTGGGCCAGGCCCTCGAAGGCGGCCTCGACGTAGCGCAGGTCGGCGCCGTTGGAGCCGGGGCGCTGGGGGGTGCCGACGCAGACGAAGTGGACGTCGGCGAAGGCGGCGGCCTCGGCGAGGTCGGTGGTGAAGCGCAGGCGGCCGGACTCGACGCCGCGCACGAGCAGCTCGGGCAGTCCGGGCTCGTAGAAGGGGACCTTGCCGGCGGACAGGGCTTCGACCTTGGCGGGGTCGACGTCGACGCCGACCACGTCGAAGCCGAGCTCGGCCATGGCCGCGGCGTGGGTGGCGCCGAGGTAGCCCGTGCCGACGACGCTGATGCGCGGGCGCGGCTGGTCCGTCTGGTCGGTGCCCCGGCTCGGGGCGGTCTGCTCGGTCATGACGGGTCCTCACGGGGGTCGGCGGACGGGCGTGCGCGCCCTCGCGCGGGGGCAGCATGCCACTCCGGCACGGACGGGCGGCTGTCCCGGCCGGACCCCGTCGACCGCCGTGACGGCGCGCCCGACGAGCGGGAGCGTGCCCTAGCGTGGCCGCCGCCCGCGCCGGACCGGTGCGGACCGGACGGGAGGACGTGATGGAGGCAGGTCCCCGGGGTCTCGACCACCCCGTGGCAGCGACGGGCGCTGAGGGCGTCGCGCCGTCGCCGGTCGCGCTCCGACGACAGCCGCGCGTGGCCGTCATCGGCGCCGGTGGCATCGGCTCGGAGCACCTGCGCGCTCTCGCCGCCGGTGTCGGCGGCCATCTGGTGGCGGTCTGCGACTCCTCGGAGGCGGCCGCGCGCGCCGCCGCCGACGAGGCGGCCGACCGCGGGCCGCGCCCCGAGGTCTTCCGCGACGCCGTGGGGATGCTCGAGGCCGCGGATCTCGACGTCGTCCACGTGACGACGCCGCCCGCCTCGCACGTCCCCCTCGCCCGTGAGGCGCTGCGCCGCGGGATCCACGTCCTCGTGGAGAAGCCGCTGGCGGCGTCGCCGGAGGAGCTCGAGGAGCTCCTCGAGCTCGCCCGGGCGAACGGCGCCCACCTGCTCGAGGACTACAACTACCTCTTCAACAGCCAGGTCCGGACGCTGCTGGCCTGGCGCGACGAGGGCCGGCTCGGCGACGTCGTCCACGTGGACGTCACCGTGGCGCTGGACGTCCTCACGGGCGGCGGCCCGCTCGTGCAGGGGACGGCGCCGCACTTCGCCCTCGGGCTGCCGGCGGGGCTCGTCTCGGACTTCCTCCCGCACCTGGCGTCGCTGGCGCACGCGTTCACCGGCCCGGCGACCGGCGTCGCGACCGCCTGGGCCAAACGGCACCCCTCCCGCCTCGCCGTCGACGAGATGCGGTGCCTCGTCACCGGGTCGTCGGCGACCGCGAGCCTCGCCTTCTCGGCCTCCGCCCAGCCCGACGTCTTCTCCGTCGTCGTGGAGGGCACGCGGATGCGTGCGCGAGCGGACCTGTACGGCACGGGCGTCGTCCGCAGCGAGCTCCGCGGCGCCCCCGGCCCACTGGTGCCCCTGCTCAACGGGCTCGACAGCGGACGCCGCGAGGCGGTCGGCGCCGTGGGCGGACTGCTCCGCAAGATCAGCGGTGGTCCCGGGGCCTACGAGGGGCTCTGGGGCCTCGCGGGCGCCTTCCACGCGGCGCTGCGGGACGGGACGCCTCCACCGGTGAGCCTGCGGGACGTGGCCGAGGTCAACGCCTTGGTGACCGAGATCGAGAGGAGCGCCCCCCGATGAGCACGGTGCTGGTGACGGGCGCCTCCGGCTTCCTCGGCGCCGCCGTCGTCGCGGCGCTCGCGCGACACGGGCACTCCGTGCGGGCGCTGGTGCGCGACGGCTCGCGCCGACCGGGCGCCTGGGGCGACACGGACGTCGACATCGTCGTCGGGGACGTGCGCTCGCCGGAGGCCGTCGACCGCGCGCTGGCCGGCTGCGACGTCGTCGTCCACCTGGCGGCCCAGGTCCAGGGCTCGGCCAGCGAGCAGTTCGCCAGCACGGTCGGCGGGACCGAGCGCCTCCTCGAGGGCTTGCGGCGCCCGGCGGGCGCTGACGTCCGGCGCCTGGTGCTGGCGAGCAGCTTCTCCGTCTACGACTGGTCGGCGGCCCGCGGGACGCTGACCGAGTCCTCGCCGCTGGAGCCGCGCCCCTGGCGCCGCGACGGCTACGCCCGCGCGAAGGTCTGGCAGGAACGGCTCCTGCGCGAGGCGGCCGAGCGGGCGCCGTGGAGCCTCGTCGTGCTGCGTCCCGGCTTCATCTGGGGGGCCGAGCGGCCCGACGTCCCGGGCGTCGGGCAGCGCGTCGGCGGGCTGCAGCTCGTCGTCCGCACGCGCCTGCCGCTGACGCACGTCGAGAACTGCGCCGAGGCCTTCGCCGCCGCCGTGGCGGCGGACGTGCCGTCGGGCACCACCGCGAACGTTGTCGACCCGGACGTCGTCACCTCATCGCAGTACGCCGCGGCCTCTGCCGCCGCGACGGGCGTGCACCGCCGCGTCGTCGTGCCCTACGCGGCCGCCCTCCTCCTCGCGCGGGTCGCCCGTCTGTCCGGGCGGGTCATCTTCCCCCGGACGGGAGGCAAGCTGCCCAGCGTCCTGGACCCGGTGAAGTTCCAGGCCATGTTCAAGCCGCTGCGCTTTCCGGCCGACGTCGCGCGCCGGCAGCTGGGCTGGACGCCGGTGCTCACCTGGGAGCAGGCACGCGCCAGCGCCTTCGCAGGGCCGGAGGCCGCCTCGGAGCCTGCCTCCGCGGGGAGCGCCGCGTGAGGATCGGGTATCTCGCGAACATCTACCCGCGCGCCAGCGACACGTACGTGCGGGAGGAGGTCGCGGCGCTGCGCCGTCGGGGCCACGACGTGCGGCCGTTCTCGATGCGCTCGCCCGACCCCGCCGAGGTGGAGGCGTCCGGGACGGCCGACGAGCAGCGCGCCACCGGCTACCTCGTGCCGGGCCTGCCGTCCGCCGCGCCGGACCTCGCCCGCTGGGCCCTGCGCCGGCCCGGGAGGGTCGCCAGGGCGCTCGCGCTGGCGGCGCGGCTGCGCGCGCCCGGCGCCAAGGGCGCGGTATGGCCATTCGTCTACCTCGCCGAGGCGCTGCGCCTGGCGGAGGCCTGCGAGCGGGCGGGCGTCCGCCACGTCCACGCCCACACGAGCGAGGGCCCCGCGGCGGTGGCCATGCTCGGCGCCGCACTGTCGGGGGGCACCTGGAGCATGACCGTGCACGGCCCCTACGAGTGGGACCGGGCGCCGTCGCTCCACCTGGACCTCAAGACCGCCTCGGCGTCGCACGTGGTGGCCATCAGCGAGTACACGCGGGGCCAGCTCTACCGCTGGGTCCCGCCGGAGACCTGGGCGAAGGTGCACGTCGTCCGGTGCGGCGTCGCCCCGGCCTTCCTCGCGGGTGACCCCGAGGCCCTCGCCGCACCGCCGACCGCGGGTGCCCCCGTGGAGCTGCTGTGCGTGGGCCGCCTGGCGCCGGAGAAGGGGCAGCGGCTCCTCGTCGAGGGCGTGCACGCGCTGCTGGCCTCCGGCGAGGTCCGGGCAGGGGACCTGCGCCTCCGCCTCGTGGGCGACGGCCCCGACCGGGCGGACCTCGAGGGCCTGGTGCGCCGGCTGGGGCTCGAGGACGTCGTCGTGCTGGAGGGGTGGCGCGGCGCGGACGACGTCGCGCGCATGCTGCGTGCGGCCCGCGCACTCGTGCTCCCCAGCCTCGCCGAGGGCCTTCCCATCGCCCTCATGGAGAGCCTCGCGGTCGGGCGCCCCGCCGTCGTCTCCGCCGTCGCCGGCGTGCCCGAGCTCGTGCGCGACGGGGAGAACGGCTGGCTGGTCCCGCCGGGCGATCCGGTGGCCCTCGCAGGAGCGCTGCGCCGGGCCCTCGCCGCCTCGCCGGAGGAGCTTGCCCGCATGGGCGCGCAGGGGGCTCGGGACGTGCGGCGCCTGCACGACGTCGATCGGTCGGCGGAGCGGCTGGAGCAGCTGCTGACGGCGGCGTCCGGCAGCCCCTCGAACTGAGAGGACACACGCTCCGGCGGGACGCGCGCCCGGGCGGGCTACACCGCCTTCCGTCCTCCGGATGCGACCATGAGCCCATGACGAACCGCGTGCTCGTGGTCGACGACGACACCGCGCTCGCCGAGATGATCGGCATCGTGCTCCGGGGGGAGGGCATCACGCCGTCCTTCTGCGCGGACGGCTCGGGGGCGCTGGCCGCCTTCCGGGAGTCCAAGCCCGACCTCGTGCTGCTCGACCTCATGCTGCCGGGGGTGGACGGCATCGAGGTGTGCCGGCGCATCCGCGCGGAGTCCGACGTGCCGATCGTCATGCTCACCGCGCGCAGCGACACCTCCGACGTCGTCGCCGGGCTCGAGTCGGGCGCCGACGACTACGTGCCCAAGCCCTTCAAGCCGAAGGAGCTCGTCGCCCGCGTCCGTGCCCGGCTGCGCCGTCGCGAGGACGAGGTGCCTGAGACGCTGCGCGCCGGCGACCTCGTCATCGACGTCGCCGGGCACACCGTCACCCGCGGCGACCAGCACATCGCCCTGACGCCGCTGGAGTTCGACCTCCTCGCGGCGCTGGCCCGCAAGCCGTGGCAGGTCTTCACGCGCGAGGTGCTGCTCGAGCAGGTCTGGGGCTACCGCCACCAGGCCGACACGCGCCTGGTCAACGTCCACGTGCAGCGCCTGCGCAGCAAGATCGAGCACGACCCCGAGCACCCCGAGGTCGTCCTCACCGTGCGCGGCGTCGGCTACCGGGCCGGGGCCGTCGCGCAGGACGGCGCGGGGCAGGGTGTCAGCGCGGGCGTCCCGTCCGCCGACGAGCCCGGTCGGGCCGGCGCGGACGCCGGCTGACGCCGTGCCGGGGCGCCTGGGGCGCCGCCTGCGGGCGGCGGGGGGCCGGGCGGCGCGGCGGTGGCGCCGCTCGCTGACCGTCCGGGTGGTCGGTCTCACCGTCGTCCTGTGCGTGCTGACGATGGCGGTCGTCGGGGGCTTCCTCGCCGACGCCATCAGCGAGCGGCTCTTCGACGCGCGCCGGCAGCAGGCCTTCGCCGAGGCGGGGGCGGGGGCCCGGGCCTTCCAGGACCGCCTGGACCAGGCCGACGTCCCCACGGGGGTCGAGCTGCAGCAGTTCGTCCTCGACAACAGCGAGCAGCTGAGCTCGGTCGGCGGGGAGGGTGCGGCCGGCTTCCTCCTGCTGCGGGTGCCGGGCAGCGACGCCCCCGTCACCATCAACGGCCTCCAGAGCAACGGTCTCACCCCGGGGCTCCTGCCCGACGCGCTGCGCGAGGCCGTGGAGACGGAGTCGACGCAGCAGGCCGCACCGGTCGCCCTCCCGAGCAGCGACGGCGGCACGACGCCGGGCCTCGCGGTCGGCCAGCGGGTCGACCTCGCCCTCGCGGGCCAGTACGAGCTCTACTTCGTCATCGACCTCGGTCGCGAGCAGGAGACGCTCGACGCCGTCCAGCGGGTCCTCGTCGTCGGCGGGCTCCTGCTCGTGCTGCTGCTCGGCGGCGTCGTCTCGGTCGTCACCCGGCTCGTCGTGCGCCCCGTGCGCGAGGCGGCCGCCGCGGCCGCGCGGCTGTCCGCCGGCGACCTCGACCAGCGCGTCGACGTGCGGGGCGAGGACGACCTCGCCGCCCTCGGCCGCACCTTCAACGACATGGCCGCGTCCCTGCAGCGCCAGATCACGCAGCTGGCCGAGCTCTCCCGCCTGCAGCAGCGCTTCGTCTCCGACGTCTCCCACGAGCTGCGGACCCCGCTGACGACGATGCGGATGGCGGGGGAGGTGCTCCACGAGGCGCGCGGCGACCTCGAGCCGGCGGCCTCCCGCTCCGCCGAGCTGCTCATGACGCAGCTGGACCGCTTCGAGGCCCTGCTGGCGGACCTGCTCGAGATGAGCCGCTTCGACGCCGGGGCGGCGGCGCTGGACCCGGAGGTCGTCGACCTGGCGGCGCTGGTGGCCCGTGTCGTCGAGCACGCGGAGCCGGTGGCCTCCGCGCAGGGCGTGGAGGTCGCGGTGGTCGTGCCGGAGGGCCCGGTGACGGCGGAGGTCGAGCCGCGGCGGGTCGAGCGGGTCGTCCGCAACCTGGTCCTCAACGCGGTCGAGCACGCCGAGGGCCGCCCGGTGGAGGTCGAGCTGGCGGCCGACGCGTCGGCGGTCGCCGTCCTCGTGCGCGACCACGGCATCGGCCTGCGGCCCGAGGACGCCGAGCGGGTCTTCGACCGCTTCTGGCGCGCCGACCCGGCCCGGGCCCGCACCACGGGCGGCAGCGGGCTGGGCCTCGCCATCTCCACCGAGGACGCCGTCCTCCACGGCGGCCGCCTCGAGGTCGTCGGCCAGCTCGGCCTCGGTGCCGCCTTCCGCCTCCTGCTGCCGCGGGTGGCCGGCAGCGCGGTGGGCATGTCGCCGCTGCCCATGCCGGTGGACCTGGCCCCCGTCGCCCCGCCGGACGACCCGACCGCGCCGAGCGTCCTCGTCGAGGGCCTGCCCGGCGTCGTCCTCGTCCCGAGCGCCGCCGGCTCTCCCGGCGCCTGGGGCGACGCCGGCACCGAGGCGGCCGCCGACACCATCGCGACGGCGTCTCTGCCCGTCCTGCCGCCGCCGGCCGGCCGTGGCTGAGCGCCGTCCCGGGACCCGGCGGTCGCCCGTCGCGCTCGCGCTGCTGCTGGTCGCCGTCCTCGCCCTGCTCACCGGCTGCGTGGACCTGCCCCGCCGCGGGCCCGTCGCGGGCGGACCCGCCCCGGCGGCGCCCGACCCGGCCCTGGGCTTCCTCGCCGAGGGGCCGCCGCCGGGGGCCTCGCCCGAGACGGTCGTCGAGGGCTTCCTGCGCGCCTCGGCCGCCTTCGACGACGACTCCGCCACGGCCCGCCTCTTCCTCACCCCGCGCGCGGCGCGGTCCTGGCGCCCCTCCGAGCGGGTCGTCGTCATCGCGGCGAGCGGCCTGGTGGTGGGCGGCACGGGGGTGTCGCAGCCCGCCGCCGACCCGGGGCGCCCGACGTCGACGGTGACGCAGGGCACCGTGCAGACCGTGCGCGTCACCGCACCCCTCGTCGGGGAGGTCGACCGGCGCGGCCGGTGGACGACGGCGCCGCCGCGGGCGTCCTACTCCGTCGACCTCGACGTCGTCCGGGCGGACGGCGTCTGGCGCCTCAGCGACCCGCCGGACGAGGTCGTCGTCGGCCGCGACGTCTTCCGGCAGGTCTACCGCGCCTACCCGCTCACCTTCCTCGACCCGACGCGGACCGCGCTGGTGCCCGAGCTGCGCTGGTTCCCGGGGCGCTCGCCGAGCGCGACCCTCCTCGTCTCCGAGCTCCTCGCCGGGCCGTCGGAGTGGCTCGCGGGGGCGGTCACCACCGCCTTCCCCGAGGAGACTCGGCTGCTGAGCTCCCCGCCCGCCGTGCCGCTGGACCCCGGCGGCACCGCGGTGGTGGACCTCTCCGACGAGGCGCGGGCCGCCGACCCGGGCACGCGGCTGCTCATGGAGGCGCAGCTGCGCGCCACGCTGCGCCCCGTCCCCGGGGTGCGCGAGGTGCAGCTGTCCTCGGCGGGCAGCGCCCTGGGGCTGCCGGACGCCCAGCTCGGGCTCCTCGACCCGCCGGCGCCCGCCGGCCCGCCCGTCGTCCTGTCCGGGGGCCGCATCGCCCGGCTCGACGGCGACGGGGCCGAGCTGGTGCCCGGGCTGCTCGACGTGTCCTCGCTGCTGCCGAGCGACCCGGCGGTGGGGGTGGACGGCATCTTCGCCGTGCTCGTGCAGCAGCGCGGGCGCCTGCTCGTGGGCGTGCCGGACGAGTCGGACGCGGGGCCCGGGCTCCGGGGCGTCGTGGCGGGCGAGGACCTCGTGGCCCCGAGCGTCGACGTCCGGGGGTGGGTCTGGACGACGCCGGCCGACGCCGGGGGGGAGGTGCTCACCGTCGACGAGGCGGGGGACGTGCGCACGGTCGAGGCGCCGTGGCTGGACCGGCGGCGCGTCCGCGCGCTGCAGGTCTCCCGCGACGGCGCCCGCGTCGTCGTCGCCTCGACCGACGCCGACGGCGGGGCCCACCTCGACGTCGCCGGCGTCGTGCGCGACGGCGAGGGCGCTCCGCTGCGCCTGGACGTGCCTGACGTCCCACCCGTCCCCGGGCTCGTGTCCGTCTCCGACGCCGGGTGGCAGGACGCGACGACGGTCGTGGCCGTCGGCTCCGTCGAGGAGGGTCCGGCGGAGCTGCTGCGCGTGGCCGTCGACGGCTCGGACGTGCGCGCCGTCGAGGTGCCCGAGGGCGTCGAGCGGCTCACGTCGGCCGAGGCGGCCGGGCGCGTGCTCCTCGACGCCCCCGGTGGCGGGGTCCTGCAGCCCGCCGGGCTGGCCTGGGTCGTGCGGCCCGGCTCGGAGACCTCGACCGACCCGTCCTACCCGGGCTGAGCCCGGCGGCGGGCTGTCCGGCCCCCGCGCACAGCGAGCCCACCGGGGCGGCCGTCCACCGACCGTCCCGCCGGCCCGCCACCGGACCGGCGAGGACCGCAGCCTCCTCCCGTGGGCTCACCGGCGCGGCACGCGGCTCCTCCCGGGCCCTCGCGAGCGGCATGGGCGGCCCTGGGCCGCCTCGTCTGGCCGGTCGCCTGCCCCGGGTGCGGCGAGCCCGACGTGCCGTGGTGCGCGCCGTGCCGGGCCGCCCTCGCCGCGCCGCCGCTGGGCCTCGTCGACCTGCCCGTCGCCACCGCGCCC
>NZ_JABEMA010000109.1 GCF_013004605.1 Pseudokineococcus marinus | reverse complement strand
CTGCGCGCCGGGCGCGACGCCGGTGCGCCGCGCACGGCGCCGGGCCCCGTGCCGCGCGAGTACGCCCGCCGCGGCGAGCACGACCCCGGCAGCCCCGGCGCGCTCGACCTGCTGGTGGAGCGCGTGGAGGACTACCGGGCGACCGTCACGCGGGTCGCGCGGGCCGAGGACGTCGCGGGCGTCGTCGCCCGGCTCCTGGCGGAGGCCGGCTCGGTCGCCGTCCCACCCGGCGTCGACCGCGCGTGGCTGGCGGGCGCGGGCGCCGCCGTGCACGTCGACGGTGAGCCCGCACCGCTGACGGCCGCCGACCTGGACGGGGTGGACGCCGTCCTCACCGGCGCGGCGGTCGCCGTCGCCGAGACGGGGACGCTCGTCCTGGACGCCTCGGCCGGCGACCAGGGACGCCGCCTGCTGACCCTCGTCCCCGACCACCACGTCTGCGTCGTCCGCGCCGAGGACGTCGTCGGCACGGTCCCGGAGGCGCTCGCCCGCCTCGACCCGCTGCACCCGCTGACCTTCGTCAGCGGCCCCAGCGCCACGAGCGACATCGAGCTCGACCGGGTCGAGGGCGTCCACGGGCCCCGGCGCCTCGACGTCGTCCTCGTGGGCTGACGTCGTCCCTCGTGGGCTGACGGGGCCGCCTCAGGCCCGGGGCGCCGGCGCCGCCGCCAGCCACCGCACGAGCCGGTCGAGGAGCGCCCGGTGCCCGGCGCTCGCGAAGGACCGCTCGTCGTGGCCGAGGGCGTCGTAGGCCGTGCGCCGGCCGCCCGGCTCCTCGCGGACCCACGCCAGGGGGTGGGTGCGGCCGTCGTGCTCGGCGTCCGCGAGCACGACGACGTCGTCCGCGACGCGCAGGTCGCAGTAGACCTCGTCGACGAGCTCGACGACGTCGGGCACCGCAGGCCCGTCCTCGGCCAGCAGCGGGTGCGCCCCCCGGCGCACGCGCACCGACGCCGGCCCGATCTCCGGGTGCCAGGTGACGTCGCGGACCCAGCGCCCGCCGAGGCGGCCCTTCCACGCGGGGACCTCGACGAAGGACGTCGCGGCGACGTGGCAGCCGAGCAGGGCCCGCCCGTCGGCGCAGAAGGCGCGCAGCCCTTCCAGCGCCGGGCCCGGGGCGGGCGAGGGCGCGCCGTCGCGGGGGAGGCCCACGGACAGGACGAGGAGGTCCGGGCGGGCGGCCGGGTCCACCAGCCGCGCGAGGGCGTCCTCGACGGCGCCGTCCTCGTCGGGCGTGACGTCGACCTCCAGGCCGGTGCCGCGGACGACCTCCGCGACCGCGGCGGCGGTCACGGGGAAGGGGTGCCACGGGTCGGCGTAGCGCCCCGCCCCGGCGACGACGAGGGCGCGACCGGCGGGCGCGGCGGGGGCGGACGGGCTGCTCATGCGGCCTCCTCGGGACGGGCGGTCGGGCGGGCCCGCCTAGACTGCCGTGACCCCGACCTCCAGCGAGACGAGCGCACACCCATGCCCGCACCCGCCACCGCGACCGCCACGGCGACGCGCGCGACCATCCGCAACCTCGCGATCGTCGCGCACGTCGACCACGGCAAGACGACGCTCGTCGACGCGATGCTCAAGCAGGCGGGAGCCTTCGCCGAGCACCAGCACGTCGACGAGCGGGTCATGGACTCGGGCGACCTCGAGCGCGAGAAGGGCATCACCATCCTCGCGAAGAACACCGGGGTGCACTACCGCGGCCCCTCGGTGCCCGAGGGCGTCACGCCCGAGGAGGGCGTGACGATCAACATCATCGACACCCCCGGCCACGCCGACTTCGGCGGCGAGGTCGAGCGCGGGCTGTCCATGGTCGACGCCATCGCGCTGCTCGTCGACGCCTCCGAGGGCCCGCTGCCGCAGACGCGCTTCGTCCTGCGCAAGGCGCTCGCCGCGAAGCTGCCGGTGATCCTCGTCGTCAACAAGGTCGACCGCCCCGACGCGCGCATCGAGGAGGTCGTCTCCGAGACCTACGACCTCTTCCTCGACCTCGCCACCGACATCCCGGGCGCCGAGGACCTGCTCGAGTTCCCCGTCGTCTACGCGTCCGCCCGCGCGGGCCGCGCGTCGATGACGAAGCCCGACGACGGCTCGCTGCCGGACTCGGAGAACCTCGAGCCCCTCTTCCGCACGATCATGGAGCACGTCCCGGCGCCGTCGTACGTGCCGGACGCGCCGCTGCAGGCGCACGTGACGAACCTCGACGCGTCGCCGTTCCTCGGCCGCATCGCGCTGTGCCGCGTGCGGCAGGGCACGATCCGCAAGAACCAGCAGGTCACCTGGTGCCGCGCCGACGGCACCCAGCAGCGCGTGAAGATCACCGAGCTGCTCATGACGGAGGCGCTCACCCGCGTGCCCGCCGAGGAGGCCGGGCCCGGCGACATCATCGCCGTCGCCGGCATCCCGGAGATCACCATCGGCGAGACCCTCGCGGACGCCGACGACCCGCAGCCGCTGCCGCTCATCACGGTCGACGAGCCGGCGATCTCCATGACGATCGGCACGAACACCTCGCCGCTCGCCGGCCGCGGCGCCAAGGGCGCCAAGCTGACCGCCCGGCTCGTCAAGGACCGGCTCGACCGCGAGCTCGTCGGCAACGTGTCGATGCGCGTGCTGCCCACCGAGCGCCCCGACGCGTGGGAGGTGCAGGGCCGCGGCGAGCTCGCGCTGGCCATCCTCGTCGAGCAGATGCGGCGCGAGAACTTCGAGCTGACCGTCGGGAAGCCGCAGGTCGTCACGCGGGAGATCGAGGGCAAGCTCCACGAGCCGGTGGAGCACCTCACGGTCGACGCGCCCGAGGAGTACCTCGGCGCCATCACCCAGCTGCTCGCCGTCCGCAAGGGCCGCATGGAGCAGATGAGCAACCACGGCACCGGCTGGGTGCGGATGGAGTTCCGCGTGCCGAGCCGCGGGCTCATCGGGTTCCGCACCGACTTCCTCACCGAGACGCGCGGCACGGGCATCGCCCACCAGGTCTTCGACGGCTACGAGCCGTGGTTCGGCGAGCTGCGCACGCGCCCGTCCGGCTCGATGGTCGCCGACCGCGCGGGCGCGGCGACGACGTACGCGATGACGAGCCTGCAGGAGCGCGGGACGCTCTTCGTCGACCCGACGACCGAGGTCTACGAGGGCATGGTGGTGGGCGAGAACAGCCGCGCCGACGACATGGACGTCAACATCACCAAGGAGAAGAAGATGACCAACGTCCGCTCCAACGCGGACGAGCTGGAGCGCCTCGTGCCGGCCCGCCGGCTCTCCCTCGAGCAGAGCCTCGAGTTCTGCCGCGAGGACGAGTGCGTGGAGGTCACCTCCACCGCGGTGCGCATCCGCAAGGTCGTCCTCGACCAGAACGCCCGCAGCCGCACCGCCCGCGCCGCCAAGCGCTGAGGCCCGGCGCCGGCCCTGCGACGTCCGAGCGCCGGACGACGCACGAGGGGCGCACCCGCCGCGGCGGGTGCGCCCCTCGTGCGTCCGTCCCCCGGGGACCGGGGGAGGCCGGTCAGCTCAGCCGCTGCTTCGGCGAGCTGTCGGCCGTGAGCGCCGGGTCGGTGGCCACGGCGTCGCCGAGGGCCTCGTCGATCTTCGCCATGGCGTCGGCGGGGATGCGGACGCCGGCGGCGGCCGCGTTGTCGTGCACCTGCTCGGGCTTCGACGCGCCGATGAGGGCGGCCGCGACGTTGTCGTTCTGGAGCACCCAGGCGACGGCGAGCTGGGCCATGGACAGGCCGAGGTCGGAGGCGACCGGCTTGAGGTCCTGCACGCGGCCGAGGACGTCGTCGGACATCCAGCGGCTGATCATGTCCTTGCCGCCCTTGCTGTCCGTGGCGCGCGAGCCCTCCGGGGGCTGCTGGCCCGGCACGTACTTGCCGGTGAGCACGCCCTGGGCGATGGGCGACCACACGACCTGCGAGATGCCGAGCTCGCGCGAGGTCGGCACGACCTCGCCCTCGATGACGCGCCACAGCGCCGAGTACTGGGGCTGGTTCGAGACGAGCTGGAAGCCCATCTCCTCCGCGAGGGCGTGCCCGGCGCGCAGCTGGTCGGCCGTCCACTCGCTGACGCCGACGTAGAGCACCTTGCCCTGGCGGACCAGGTCGGCGAAGGCCCGCATCGTCTCCTCGAGCGGCGTCGCGTAGTCGTACCGGTGCGCCTGGTAGAGGTCGATGTGGTCGGTCTGCAGGCGGCGCAGCGACCCCTCGCAGGACTCGAGCACGTGCTTGCGCGAGAGCCCGGTGTCGTTGGCGCCCTTCGGGCCCGTCGGGAAGTAGACCTTGGTGAAGATCTCCAGCGACTCGCGCCGCTCGCCCTTGAGCGCCTCGCCGAGCACCGTCTCGGCGCGGGTGTTGGCGTAGGTGTCGGCGGTGTCGAAGGTCGTGATGCCGGCGTCCAGCGCGGCGCGGACGCAGGCCGTGGCGGCCTCGTCCTCGACCTGCGAGCCGTGCGTGAGCCAGTTGCCGTAGGTGATCTCGGAGACCTTGAGGCCCGAGCGTCCGAGGAAGCGGTAGTCCATGGGCGCCAGCCTGCCGCCGCCCGGTCGCCCGCGCGCGGCGGGAACGCCGGGGGCGCCCTCGGCGGGCGCCCCCGGACGGGCTCAGACCTCGCGCTCCTTCGGCGAGCTCTCGAGCGTGCGCGCCGGGTCGGTGACGACGGCGTCGCCGAGCACCTCGTCGATGCGCGCCATCGCGTCGGCCGGCAGGCGCACGCCCGCGGCGGCGGCGTTGTCGGCCACCTGCTCCGGCTTCGAGGCGCCGATGATCGCGGTGGCGACGTTCTCGTTCTGCAGGACCCAGGCGACGGCGAGCTGCGCCATGGACAGGCCGAGGTCGGACGCGACGGGCTTCAGGTCCTGCACGCGGGCGAGGACGTCGTCGGACATCCAGCGGGCGATCATCCCCTGGCCGCCCTTGCTGTCCGTGGCGCGCGAGCCCTCCGGGGGCTGCTGGCCGGGCACGTACTTGCCGGTGAGCACGCCCTGGGCGATGGGCGACCACACGACCTGCGAGATGCCGAGCTCGCGGGAGGTCGGCACGACCTCGCCCTCGATGACGCGCCACAGCGCCGAGTACTGGGGCTGGTTCGAGACCAGCTGCACGCCCAGCTCCTCCGCGAGGGCGTGGCCCGCGCGGATCTGGTCGGCGGTCCACTCGCTGACCCCGAGGTAGAGGACCTTGCCGGCGCGGACGAGGTCGGCGAAGGCCTGCATCGTCTCCTCGAGCGGCGTGGCGTAGTCGTAGCGGTGCGCCTGGTAGAGGTCGATGTGGTCCGTCCGCAGGCGGCGCAGGGAGCCCTCGCAGGACTCGGTGATGTGCTTGCGCGACAGGCCCGTGTCGTTGGGGCCCTTGGGGCCGGTGGGCCCGAAGACCTTGGTGAGGATCTCGAGGGACTCGCGCCGCTCGCCCTCCAGCGCCTTCCCCAGGACGGTCTCGGCCGCGGTGTTGGCGTAGACGTCCGCGGTGTCGAAGGTCGTGATGCCGGCGTCCAGCGCGGCGCGGACGCACGCCTGCGCGGCGTCGTCCTCGACCTGCGAGCCGTGCGTGAGCCAGTTGCCGTAGGTGATCTCGGAGATCTTGAAGCCCGAGCGGCCGAGGTGTCGGTGGTCCATGGCGCAACCCTCCTGCCGTCGTCCGCGGTGCGCCCGCCGACGGGCGGTGGGCGAGCCGGAGGAGGGGCGGCGGGGGCAGGATGGCCGCGTGACGACGACGCCCGAGCACCCCGCCGAGCCCGACCCCGTCGCGCCCGGCACCACCCCCGGCGCCGACGGCGCGGAGCAGGCCGTCGCCGACGACGTCGCCCAGGACGTGCTGCAGCAGGCGGCCGACGCCCTGGACGAGGCCGTCGAGCGCGAGCTGGAGCCCGGCGAGGCCGAGGCCATGGAGTCCCTCGACACGCCCCACCGGCTGCTGCTCGTCCACGCCCACCCCGACGACGAGACCATCGCGACGGGCGCGACCATCGCCGCCGCGGCGGCGGCCACCGGCACGTCGGTCACCCTCGTGACCTGCACGCGCGGCGAGCGCGGGGAGGTGCTCCCCGCGGTGCTGGCCGACCACCCGGGGGTCGACGGCGACGAGGAGGCGCTCGCCGACCTGCGCGTGCAGGAGCTGGCCGCCGCGGCCGAGGCGCTGGGCCTGGACGACCACCGCTTCCTCGGCGCCGACGCCACCGGCCCCGACGGCGTCCCGGTGCGCTACCGCGACTCCGGGATGGCGTGGGCGCCCGGCCCCGACGGGGAGGGCGGGGGAGACGGGACGAGCGCCCGCGCCGTGCCCGCGCCGGACGCCCCCGCGGGCGCCCTGTCGCTGGCCCCGCTGGACGAGGCGGCCGAGCACCTCGCGCGCGTGCTCCGGGAGGTCCGCCCGCAGGTCGTCGTCACCTACGAGCCGGGCGGCGGGTACGGCCACCCCGACCACGTCCGCGCCCACGAGATCACCCTCCGCGCCGTCGAGCTGGCCGAGGACCCGGCGGGCGCCGCCCCCTGGTCGGTGGCGCGCGTGCTGGGGCACGTGGCCGACGCCGAGCAGCTGCGCGCCGGTCTGCGGCAGCTGCGGGCCGACGGGCTCGCGACGATCGACCCGGACGGCGAGCTGCCGAGCCTCGCGGTGGGCGCGGACGACGTCGACGTCGTCGTCGACGCCTCCGCCGAGCTGCCGGCCAAGGTGGCCGCGCTGCGGGCCCACGCGAGCCAGGTCGAGCTCGGGCCGCGCTCCATGGCCATGACCAACGGCCTCCACCAGCCGCTCTCGGGCGTGGAGTCCTACCGGCTGCTGCGGGGGGAGCCGGTGCGCGCGCCCGGCGGCGAGCCCCTCACCGACCTGTTCGCGGGGCTCGCCTGAGCGCCGGGCCGTCGGGCGGGGCGAGGCCGGAGGAGGAGCCGTCGGGCGGGGCGAGGCCGGAGGAAGGCCCGGCGGGCGTGGCGAGGCCGTCCGACGGGAGCGCGCCGCCCGTCGACGTCGACGAGTACCGGCGGGCCGCCGGCCGCTTCGCCAGCGGCGTCTGCGTCGTCAGCACGCGCCTGCGGGGCCACGACCACGCCATCACCCTGAGCAGCTTCGCGTCGGTCTCCCTCGACCCGGTGCTCGTGCTCGTGTGCGTGCACGCCGACGCCCGCTTCTACGACGCCGTCGAGGAGACGGGCACGTGGGGGCTGAGCGTTCTCGCCGCGCGGGCGCGGCCCGCCGCGACCTGGCTCGCCACCCCGGGGCGGCCCGTCGTGGACCAGCTCGCGCGCGTGCCCCATCGGCGCGGCCCGCTCACCGGCGCGGCGCTCCTCGAGGAGTCCGTCGCGACGATGGAGTGCGCGACCGAGGCCGAGCACCCGGCCGGGACCCACGTCGTCCTCGTCGGCCGCGTGCTCGGCGTCTCCCTGGCGCCCGAGGACGAGCGCCCGCTGCTGCACCACCGCGGCGCCTACGCCGAGCTCTGAGGCCGGCGGGCGGCGGGCCGGAGCCGCAGGCCGCTGTCCCCGGGCACGTACCATCCCCGGATGCCCGAGGCCGACCCCAGCGCCGACCAGCCGACCGCCGAGACCGCTCCCACGACGGCCGGCGAGCCCGACGGGACCGCACGTCGCCGCCGCTGGCCCTGGGTGGTCGGCGGCGTCGCCGTCCTCGTCGTCGGCGGCTACGGGAGCGCGGCGGCCCTGACCGCGGACCGGGTCCCGTCCGGCACGACGGTGCTGGGCGTGCCCGTGGGCGGCCTCGACCGCGAGGAGGCCGGGGCGGTCCTGCAGGAGGAGCTGCTGCCGCGCGCCCAGGAGCCGGTGCCCGTCAGCGCCGGCAGCGCGACGGCGGAGCTCGTGCCCGCCGACGCGGGGCTCGGCCTGGACGCCGGCGCCACGCTCGACGACCTCACGGGCTTCTCGCTCGACCCCCGCGTGCTCTGGCGGCACGTCGTCGACCGGGGCGAGGAGGTCGAGCCCGTCGTCGTCGTCGACGACGACGCTCTCACCTCCTCCGCCGAGGCCCTGGTCGACCCCACCCGCGTGCCGCCGCAGGAGGGCGCCGTCGCCTTCGACGCGGAGGGCTTCACGACCACCGCGGCCACCACGGGCTCCGAGCTGGACGCCGCGGGCGCCGCCGACCTGCTGCGCGAGCAGTGGCCGGGCCTGCTCGCGGAGCCGGTGGGCGGCGACCCGCTCGAGCTGCCGACCCGGCCGCTCGAGCCGGTGGTCGACCAGGCGGCCGTCGACGCCTTCACCTCCTCCTTCGCCGAGCCGGCCGTCGCCGGGCCGCTGCCCGTGCGGGTGGGCACGGCCGCGACCGAGCTGCCCGTCGCCTCCTTCGCGCCGCTGCTGGCCGCCGAGCCCACCGACGACGGCGAGCTGGCGCCCGTCGTCGACGCCGGGGCGCTGCGGGGAGCGCTCCTCGAGGTGGCGCCCGAGCTGGACGCGGCCGCGCAGGACGCCACGCTCGAGCTGCGGGGCGGCCGGCCCGTCGTCGTGCCCGCCGTGGTGGGCCGCAGCGTCGACGCCGAGGTCCTCGCGCCCGCGGCGCTCGCCGCGCTGGCGGCACCCCCGGGGCCCGAGCGGGTCGCCGCCGTCGACTCCGCCGAGGTGCAGCCGGAGCGGACCACGGCCGACGTCGAGGCGCTCGGCGTCACCGAGGTCATCTCCGAGTTCTCGACACCCCTGCGCGGCAGCAACGCCGGGCGGCTGCAGAACGTCGGGACCGCGGCGCGGACGGTCAGCGGGACCCTGCTCGCCCCCGGCGAGGTGTTCGACCTCAACGACGTCCTCGGCCGTCGCACGGCCGCCGCGGGCTACGCCGAGGCGACCATCATCAGCGGCGGCCGGTACGTCGAGAGCTACGGCGGCGGGGTCTCCCAGATCTCGACGACCCTCTACAACGGCGCCTTCTTCGCCGGGCTCGAGCTGCTCGAGCACCGGCCGCACTCCTTCTACATCTCCCGCTACCCCGAGGGCCGCGAGGCGACGCTCGACTTCGCCACCATCGACATGCGCTTCCGCAACGACACGAGCACCGGCGTCCTCATCGAGATGAGCGCCTCCTCGAGCCCCTCGGGCGACGTCACGGTGCGCTTCTGGGGCACGGACGTCAGCGACGTCTCGACCTCGACGAGCAGCCGCCGCGACGTCACGCAGCCGACCAGCCGCGAGCTCGACACCGACGACTGCATCCCGTCCACGGCCAGCGAGGGCTTCACCGTCACGGTCACCCGGACCGTCCGCCGCGGAGGCGCCGTCGTCCACGACGACCGCGACGTCGTCCGCTACGACCCGGTGCCCGGCATCACCTGCGCCTGACCAGTCCGCCCTCCCGGGGGCGGGGCGTCACCGGTCCGCCCTCCTCCGGGGCCCCGGGAAGGGCGAGTCGTCGCCGGTCCGCCCTCGGCCGGGGGCCGAGGAGGGCGAGTCGTCGCCGGTCCGCCCCCGGGCTCAGGCGCGCGGCGCCTCGCGGTAGGCGTAGCGGTGGTGCTCGACGAGGCCGAGCGAGGCGTAGAGGGCCCGGGCGCCGTCGTTGCCGTCGGCCACCTGCAGCGCCAGGCGCTCGGCGCCGCGCCCGGCCGCCCACGACGAGAGCTCGGCGACGGCCGCGCGGGCGAGCCCCCGGCGCCGGTGCGCGGGCGCGACGGCGAGGTCGGTGAGCACGGCCCAGCCGTCGGCCACGGCCATCCGGCCGGCCGCGACGGCGTCGGTGCCGGGACGGACGACGGCGAAGGCCTGGTCGGGCGCGGAGAGCAGCAGCGCGGCCACCACCGGGTCGTCAGCCTCGCCGGGGCGCACGAGGCGCGACCACGCGGCGTCGGGGGCGCGCAGGAGGTCGACCGGTGCGGTGGCGGTGTCGGAGGCTCCGGGCAGGGCGCCGACCATGACGGTCGTCGGGCTGACGCGCGCCCAGCCCCGCCCGTCGAGCTCGGCGTCGAGGTCCTCGACGGCGGCCAGGCCCGCGGCGTCCGCCCGCGCGGCGGCGCCGACCG
>NZ_JABEMA010000108.1 GCF_013004605.1 Pseudokineococcus marinus | reverse complement strand
CCCTCGGCGCCCGCGGCCGCCGCGGCGGGCGCCAGCGCGGCGAAGACCCCGGCGCCGAGCATCGACGAGACGCCCACGACGACGGCGTCGCCGGTCCCCAGCTGCCGCCGCAGGCGCGGCGCGCCACCTGCGCCGTCCGCGCCCGTGCCGTCCGCGCCGCCTGCGCTCGCGGTCCCTCCCGCCACTCCGCCCCCTCGTCCTCGGACTTCGTAGCCCTCCTCCGCCGTCCGGCTCCCCCACGGCGGAGGAAGGCTACGAAGTCCGGGGGGACGGGCGGTGACGGCGCGGTGGACGGCGGGTGGCGCGCGAGGATGGCGGCATGGACGAGGTGCGCATCGCCAGTGACCGGCTGTCCGTCGTCGTCGCCCGCCACGGGGCCGAGCTGCAGTCGCTGCGGTGGACGCCCCCGGCCGGGGCCGGCGGCTCGGGGGGTGACGACCCCCTCGAGCTGCTGTGGCAGGCCGGCCCGGCGTGGCGGCGCCACGCGCCCGTGCTCTTCCCCGTCGTCGGGCGGGTCGCGGACGACGAGGTCGTCGTCGACGGCCGGCGCTACCCGATGGGCCAGCACGGCTTCGCCCGGGACTCGGACTTCGAGCTGCTCGAGGCGTCGCCGTCGCGGGCCGTCCTGCGGCTCGTCGACGACGAGGCGACGCGCGAGCACTACCCCTTCCCCTTCTCCCTCGTCGTCGCCTACGACGTCGCGGACGCGGCCGTCTCCGTCCGGTGGACGGTGAGCACGCACGGCGGGCAGCCGCTGCCCTACTCCCTCGGCTGGCACCCGGCCTTCCGCTGGCCGCTCGTCGACGGCGTCGCCAAGACCGACCACGTGGTGCGCTTCGCCGAGCCCGAGCCCGACGACGTCCGCGGGGTCCGTGGCGGCCTGCTCACCGAGCCGGTGCCGACCCCGGTGCAGGGCGACGTCCTGCCGCTGCAGGAGGGCCTCTTCGCGGACGACGCCGTCGTCATGGACCGGGTCCGCAGCCGCACCGTCCGCTACGGCGCGCCCGGCACCCCGACGGTGCGCCTCGACGTCGAGGGCTTCCCCCAGCTCGGCGTCTGGTCCAAGCCCTCGGGCGCCGACTTCGTCTGCCTCGAGCCGTGGGCGGGCCTGGCCTCGCCCGAGGGGTGGCAGGGCGAGCTGCGCGACAAGCCGTACAGCCAGCGCGTCGCGCCCGGCGAGGTGCGCGAGGCGGCCTGCACGGTGACGGTCGAGCCGCCGGCCTGACGGTCCGGCGCCCACCGATCCCGGCCGAGCGCCGCTCAGCCGACGGTCGAGCCCCTCACGACGAGGTGGGTCGGCAGCACGACCGTCCCGGGCCGGGGCCGGCCGGCGACCGCGTCGAGGAGCAGGCGCGCCGCGGTGCGGCCGACCTCGTGCATCTCGAGCCCCACGGTCGTCAGCGGTGGACGACTGGCGAGCGCCATGACGTCCCAGTCGTCGAAGCCGGTGACGGCCACGTCGTCGGGCACGGAGCGCCCGAGCTCGCGCAGCCGGTCGCACACCCCGCGGGCGATCTGGTCGCTGCCGCAGCTGACGGCGTCGACGTCGGGGACCTGGCGCAGGAGGAGGTCGAGGGCGCGGCGCCCCCACTCCTCGCTCCAGGAGCCGTGGAGCGGACCGGCGACCAGCGGGACCCCTGCTCCCTCCGCGGCGGCGGTGACGGCCTCGGCGCGGGAGCGGGCGGCGGCGTGGCGCTCGGAGCCGGTGATGTGCGCGACCCGCCGGCGCCCCAGGGCGTGCAGGTGCGCCAGCGCGGCGACCGCGCCGCCGCGCTCGTCCACGACGACGGACGTGTCCTCGGGCCGGCGCGAGGGCTGGAAGGCGTAGACGACGGGCACGTCGGTGCGCACGGGCTCGCGCGGGTCGGTGCGCCGTCCCGTGACGACGACCCCGTCGACGCGGCGCGCGGCGAGGGAGCGGAGGTGGTGGCGCTCCCGGAGGGGGTCGTCCCGCGTGTCGCACAGGAGCACGGCGACGTCACCGGCGCCGAGGGCGTCCTCGACGCCCAGCACGACCGGCAGGGTGAAGCGCCCGATGCTGTCCGTCGTCAGGAGCCCGACGGTGAAGCTGCGCCCCGAGGACAGGGCACGTCCGACGCCGTCGGGCGTGAAGCCGAGCTGCTCGGCGGCGCGTCGCACCCGCTCGCGCGTCTCGTCGCGGAGCTGGCCGCTCCCGCTCAGCGCCTTCGACGCCGTCCCGGGGGCCACGCCCGCCAGAGCCGCGACGTCGACGATGCGGACGGGGCGGGCCCTGCCCGCCCCGCGTCCCGTGACGACCACGCGGCACCTCCTCCTGCGGCACGCGGCGTGCCGGACGTGCCGCCCGGCGGGACGGCGGGAGGAGCAGCCTAGACGAATCGGGCCTTGCCCACGGCCCACGTCACCCGCTACGGTCGAGAAAACGTGTTCCGGCGTTTCCCAACGCCCCTCCTCGACGACGAGCGGAGCCCTCGTGGCCAGCACGACCCAGCAGCCGACCGCCCTCGAGCGCGCGACCACCGCCGGCCCGGTCCGCCCCACCCCCGCGACCACGCGCCTGTCGCCCGTGCCGCCCGGCGCGGCGCGCATCAGCGCCGGGTGGTGGGCCGACCGGCAGGCCGCCAACGGCGAGCGCGCCATCCCCGAGGGCCGTCGGCACCTCGAGGAGTGGGGGAACCTCGACAACCTGCGCATCGCCGCCGGCACCGCGGGGGGCGAGGTGCGAGGGCCGGTCTTCGCCGACTCCGACGTCTACAAGTGGCTCGAGGCAGCGGCGTGGGAGCACGGGCGCTCCCCGTCGGAGCAGCTGCTCGCCGACATCCGCGAGGTCAGCGCCCTCGTGGCCGCCGCGCAGGAGGAGGACGGCTACCTGGACTCCGTCGTCGCCGAGCGCGGCAGCGCCGTGGAGCCCGGGCCGGGCGACCCGACCGGGTCGCGCGAGCGCTACAGCCACCTCCCGTGGAGCCACGAGCACTACTGCGCCGGCCACCTCTTCCAGGCGGCGGTCGCGGTCACCCGGGCGACCGGTGAGCGGCAGCTCCTCGACGTGGCGGTGCGCCTGGCCGACCACCTCGTGGAGACCTTCGGCGACGGCGCGGGGCAGGTGCGGGACGTCGACGGCCACCCGGTCGTCGAGATGGCGCTCGTGGAGCTGGCGCGCGAGACCGGTGACGGGCGCTACCTCGAGCTCGCCCGCTGGTTCGTCGAGGCGCGCGGCCGCGGGCTCGTGGCCGCGCACGGCCACGGGCCGACGTACTTCTCCGACCGGGTGCCCGTCCGCGAGGCCACGACGGTCGAGGGCCACGCCGTCCGGGCCGTCTACCTGGCCGCCGGGGCCGCCGACGTCGCGGTCGAGACGGGGGACGGCGAGCTGCTGGAGGCCCTGCGGACCCAGTTCGCGCACATGCTGGCCACCAAGACGTACGTCACCGGCGGGCTCGGCTCGCGCTGGGACGGAGAGGCCTTCGGCGACCCCCACGAGCTGCCCTCGGACCGGGCGTACGCCGAGACGTGCGCGGCCATCGGCGGCGTCCAGTGGGCCTGGCGGATGCTCCTGGCCACAGGTGACGCCGTGTACGCGGACGCCCTCGAGCGCATGCTCTTCAACGGCTTCGCCGCGGGCGTCTCGCTCTCCGGGGAGCAGTACTTCTACGTCAACTCCCTGCACGTGCGCAGCGGCGCGCACGCCGACCACGAGCGCAGCCCCGCCGGCGGCCGCCAGACCTGGTTCGGCTGCGCCTGCTGCCCGCCCAACGTCATGCGCACGCTGTCCAGCCTCGACGGCTACCTCGCGACGACGGACGCCCGCGGGGTGCAGCTGCACCAGTACGCGCCCGGCCGGGTCGAGGTCGACCTCCCGGGCGGCCGGGTGCGGCTCGACGTCGAGACGCGGTACCCGTGGGCCGGGACCGTCCGGGTGCGGGTCGAGGAGGCACCGTCGGGGACGACCCTCGCCCTGCGCGTGCCGGCCTGGGCGGAGGGCGCCTCGCTGCGCCGCGACGGCCACTCCGAGGACGTGGGGCCCGGCACCTACGCCGAGGCCCGCGACGTGCGCGAGGGCGACCTCGTCGAGCTCGAGCTGCCGGTCCGGCCGCGCTGGACCCGCCCCGATCCCCGGGTCGACGACGCCCGCGGCTGCGTGGCGCTCGAGCGCGGCCCCCTCGTCTACGCCGTCGAGGAGTGCGACCTGCCGGACGGCGTCCTCGTGGACGACCTCGTCGTCAGCGAGGACGAGCTGCCGACCGACGCGGGCACCGACGAGGACCTCGGTGGCGCCGTGCGCGTGCGCGTGCGCGGTCGCCGCCGAGCGCCCGGGCCCGAGGACGCCGTCGAGGTCCTGGCGGTGCCCTACCCCACCTGGGCCAACCGCGGCCCGGGCGCCATGCGGGTCTGGCTGCCCACGACCTAGGCCGGACGACCTCGAGCACGACGACCGGCGGCGCAGCCGCCGACGCAGGAGGAGCGATGGAGCTCACGAGACGGGCGCTGCTGGCGCTGATGGGCGCGGGCGGGGCCGGGGCGCTGGCGGGGTGCGCCGGGCAGCTGCCGGAGCCGGACGTCACCGCCGCCGGCTTCGGGGAGGAGGCGAGCGGCGTCGTCCGGGTGTGGACGCGCGGGGCGACCGTGGAGGGCATGTCGGGCGTCGTCGACGCCTTCCACGCCAGTCAGGACCGCATCCGGGTCGAGCTGACCCCCGTCCTGGACGGGCAGTACGTCACGAAGCTCGCCACCGCGATCCGCGGCCGCGAGGTCCCCGACCTGGTGGACATCGACGACATCAACGCGATGCTCTTCATCTACCGGGACGTCTTCACCGACCTGACCCCGCTCGTCGAGCAGCTCGAATTCCGCGACCAGCTCAGCCCGGCGCACCTCGGCCTCGCGACGGTGGACGACCGGGTCTACGGCGTCCCCTTCCTCGCCGACGTCTCCATGCTCTGGGGCAACGCCGAGCTGCTCGACCGCGCGGGCGTCGACATCGCCGGCCTGGACAGCCTGGAGGCCGCGGTGGAGGCCGCCGCCGCCGTCAGCGCCCTCGGCGCGGACGTCCACGGGTGGTCCACCGCGGGCAACAACCCCGGCATCCTCGGGTTCACCGTGCAGCCCCACACGTGGGCGACGGGCGCACGGATCCTCGAGGGGGACGTCGGCTCGCAGATCGGCGACCTCGTCGGGAACGAGGGCCTGCGGGGCACCCTCGAGGCCTTCCGCTCGATGTGGGAGGCCGGGTCGATGCCTCCCGGCAACTTCTCCGACACGGGGGCCGCCTGGGGCGCCGACTTCCGCGCCGGCTCGGTCGGACTGCTCCCGTGCAACTACATCTCCGGGGTGCTGGAGGGGGACGAGGCCCACCGCGAGCGCACCACCGTGCGCCTGCTGCCCGGCCCCGGCGGGGGCAGCGCCTTCTTCGCCGGCGGCGACAACCTCTGCATGCCCCGCGGGGCCCGCAACCCCTCGGCGGCCTGGGAGCTGGTCCGCTTCGCGCTCGGCGTCGAGCAGCAGGAGGGGCTCCCCGACCTCGGCTTCATCCCGATCCGGGGCGACGCCGCGACCGACCGCTACCGGGAGGAGCACCCCTTGGCCGTGCTGCCGCTGGAGCAGATCACGCAGGGCTACGCCCCGCGGACGCTGTCGTACAACCTGCTGTTCAACCAGTCCGACAGCCCGTACATGGCGATGTTCCGCGAGGCCGTCTTCGGCCGGGGGGTCGAGCCGGCGGTCGAGGCCGCGCAGGCCGAGTTCGACCGCATCCTCGAGCAGGCCCAGCGATGAGCGCCCCGGCCCAGGCGGCCGGCTCCGGAGCCGCCGCCACGCCCGGCGCCGCCGCGGGTGGCCGCGCCCCGCGGGCGTCCGCGTCCTTTGGGAGCCTGACCCACCGCGAGCGCACGGGGGTGCTGCTCGTGCTCCCGGCCGTGGTGATGGTCGCCACCTTCGTCCTGCTGCCGCTCGTGCTGGCCGTGGGCATCTCCTTCACCAACTGGCCGCTGATCGGCGACTGGGACTGGATCGGGCTGGCGAACTTCACGGCCATCGCCCAGGACACGGCCTTCCTGCGGGCGGTCGGGTACACGCTGCTCTACACGGCGGTCGTGACGGGGCCGATCCTCGTCGTCGGCTACCTCATGGCGGTGGTCGTCCGGGCGAACCGGCGCGGGTCCACGGCGCTGCGGACCCTGTTCTTCCTGCCCTACGTCATCGGCCTCTCCACGCTCAGCTTCATGCTGGTCCTCGAGGCGCAGCCGGGCAGCGGCGCGGTCAACCTGCTCCTGCAGGCGCTGGGCATCACCGACGGCCAGACGGCGTGGCTCGTCGACGCCACGCTGGCGACGGCGCTCATCTCCGTGCTCGTCGTCTGGGGGGTCTCCGGCCTGACGATGATCCTGCTCGTCTCCGGCATGCAGGGCGTCCCCCGGGAGGTCTACGAGTCCGCCGAGATGGACGGCGCCACGTGGTGGCAGCGCGAGCGCCGCATCACCATCCCGATGATCCGCCGACCCATCGCGATGAGCCTGATCATCTCGGTGATCGGGTCCTTCCTCGCCTTCACGCAGTTCTTCATCCTCACGCAGGGCGGCCCGGGCACCTCGACGACCCCGGTGGTCCTGTCCATCTACAACCGCGCCTTCGTGCAGCTCCAGGTGGGCGCGGCGACCGCGCTGTCGCTCGCGCTCGTGCTCGTCGTCGGTCTCGTCACCGCCGCGCAGTTCTGGCTGCTGCGCGAGCGCGACTGACCCACCAGCCCCCGCGGACCGCACCGGAGAGGACCACCATGAGCACGAGCACCGCGCCGCGGGAGACGACCCGCGACCGCCGGGCCGAGGAGGCGCGCGGCGGACGAGCGGCCGCCGACGGCCGCGCCGAGAGCCGCACCAAGACCACCCTCTACGTCCTCGCGGGCGCCCTCACCCTCCTGGTCTTCGCCGCACCGCTGCTGTGGGCGATGCTGCGCGCGTTCCAGCCCAACGCGGTCATCACGGCCGCGCCCTCCTGGTCGACCTTCCTCGACCTCACCACCGCCAACTTCGCCGGCCTGGAGGGACGGGGCCTGCTGCCCGCGGTCGGCAACAGCCTGCTCGTGTCGCTCAGCACCGCCGCGCTGACGGCCGTCATCGCGACCGCCGCGGGCTACGGCTTCGGGCGCTTCACCTTCCGCCTGTCCACCCCGGCGTTCGGCGCCATCCTCCTGACGATGATGGTGCCCTTCCAGGCCATCCTCACGCCGCTGTTCCTGCAGTTGAACGCGATGCGCCTGACGGACAGCCTCCTCGGGCTGGTGCTCTTCTACACGACGGTCAACCTGCCGTTCGGCGTCTTCGTCATGCGCAACAGCTTCGCGACGGTGCCGGCCGACCTCGAGGACGCCGCCTTCGTCGACGGCGCCGGGACCTCGCGCACCTTCTTCTCGGTGCTGCGGCCCCTCGTCGCGCCCGGCATCGCGACGACGGCGCTCTACGCCTTCCTCGTCTCCTGGACCGAGTTCCTCGGGGCGCTGACGTTCCTCACCCGGCAGGAGCTGTACACGCTGCCGGTGGCCCTGCTGAACCTCCAGCAGGGCGCCTACGGACAGGTCGACTACGGCCTCCTCGCCGCGGGCGCCCTCATCGCCATGGTCCCCTGCGTCGTCCTGTACGTGGCGCTGCAGCGCTTCTACGTCGCCGGACTGGCCTCGGGGGCGGTCAAGGGCTGAGTCCTCCTCCGCGCGAGAGGCGTGCCGCAGCTCAGTGCGCCGAGGGGACGCCGTCCGTCGCGCCGCGGCGGTGGCGGACGACCTCGACGGCGTGCACCGCCGCCACGACGAGGAGCCCGACGAGGAGCCCCAGCACCGCGGCGGCGAGGGTGGCCACGAACCAGCCCGCGACCGGGCCGGCCGCACCCAGCGCCTCGGCCACGGCCTCCTCGGCGTGGTGCACGACCTCGTACGGCGCGGTGAGGCCGAGCTCGTCGGCGCCGACGAGGAGGAGGTGGCCGCCGACCCACAGCATCGCCGCCGTGCCGACGACGGTGAGGAGCGTGAGCAGCTTCGGCAGGGCCGCCACCATCCACCGGCCCAGGCGGGCCACCGCCGCGGAAGGTGCCTCGGCCAGGCGCAGCCCGGCGTCGTCCATCTTGACGATGAGCGCGACGACGCCGTAGACGCCCACGGTCACGGCGAGGCCGACGACCGCGAGGACGACGGCGCGCGTGAGGAACGGCTCGCTGACCACCTCGTCCAGCGCGATGACCATGATCTCGGCCGACAGCACGAGGTCGGTGCGGACGGCGCCCTTCACGAGCGCGTCCTCGTCGGGCAGGGCAGCAGCACCACCGGGGCCGGCGGCGGCGTGCGGGCCGTGGCCGCGCAGGCGGCCCCACACCTTCTCGGCGCCCTCGAAGCAGAGGTAGGCGCCGCCGACCATGAGCAGCGGCGTGAGCGCCACCGGCAGCAGCCAGCTGAGCAGCAGCACGACCGGCAGGATGACGAGCAGCTTGTTGCGCAGGGAGCCCACCGCGATGCGGCGGATGATCGGCACCTCGCGCTCGGCGGCCAGCCCCCGCACGTACTGCGGCGTCACGGCCGTGTCGTCGACGACGACCCCGGCCGTCTTGGCGCCCGCCCTCGCGGCCGCCGCGCCCACGTCGTCGAGGGAGGCGGCCGCGGCGCGCGCGAGCAGCGCGACGTCGTCCAGCAGGGCCACGAGACCAGCGCTCACGACCGGCCCCCTCTCAGCGTCGACGCACGGGCGCCCGCCCCGCGCGGACGCCGTGGGCATCTTGCCGCGCCCGAGGTCCTCGCGCCCTCACCTCGGGCGGAGCCGGGTCCGGAGCACCCGACCGGGGGTCAGCGCCGGCGCGGGTCCCACAGGACGAGCGCGGCCCCCGCCCGGGAGCGGCTCACCCGCCGCCCCATCTGGCCGGCGACGACGTCGCCCGAGGGGTCGGCGGTGAAGACGCGGCGCTGGGCGCCGACGAGGGCGCGCAGGCGCTCGACCTCGTCGGACAGCCGGAGCACCCTGCGCTCGAGCTCGAGGATGCGCTTGATGCCGGCGAGGTTGACGCCGTCCTCCTGGGACAGGCGCTGCACCTCCCGGAGGGTGGCGACGTCGCGCAGGCTGTAGCGCCGCCCGCGGCCGGCCGACCGGCGCGGCTCGACGAGGCCGAGCCGGTCGTACTGGCGGAGCGTCTGCGGGTGCATGCCCGCCAGCTCGGCCGCCACGGAGATCGGGAGGACCGCCGCGTCGACGTCGACCTCGGGCGTGCCGGCACCCCTCGGGTCGGACGCCGAGGTGGTCATCGGGGCTCCGCTCCCCGCGTCACGAGCGCGCCCCGCTGCTGCTCGCGCCGCGCGCGGCCCGCAGGAGGTCGCCGCGGGCGTCGTCGCCGCTCGTGGCGGCGGCGAAGGCCTCGACCGCCGCGCGCGCCTCGTCCGAGAGCCGCTGGGGGACGACGACCTGGAGGGTCACGAGGAGGTCGCCGGTGCGCTTCGCCGTCGTCACGCCGCGCCCGCGGGCCCGCAGCACGCGGCCCGACGGCGTCCCCGGGGGCACGCGCAGCCGCACGGTGCCGCCGTCGAGCGTGGGCGCCTCGACGTCGGCGCCGAGCGCGGCCTCCGCGAAGGTCACGGGGAGGGTGACGCGCAGGTCGTCGCCCTCGCGGGTGAAGACGGGGTGCGGGCGCACCGCGACGGTGATGACGAGGTCGCCGGGCGGGACGCCGGGGCCCCCGGAGGCGCCCTTGCCGCGCAGGCGGATCTTCTGGCCGTCGCGGACGCCGGCGGGGATGCGCGCGGTGACCGTGGTGCCGTCGCCGGCGCGCAGGGTCGTCGTCGACCCCTCGGCCGCCGTCGTGAAGTCGAGCGTCGTGGACGCCTGGACGTCGGCGCCCTGGCGCGGGCGCGAGGGCCCGCCGCCGAAGCCGGCGCCCGGGCCGCCCTGGCCGAAGATGCCGTCGAGCAGGTCCTCGAAGCCCGGCGGCGTGCCGCCCGCGCCACCGGCACCGCGAGCACCGGCCCCGCCGCCG
>NZ_JABEMA010000107.1 GCF_013004605.1 Pseudokineococcus marinus | reverse complement strand
GACGGGGCCGTGCGCGGCGTGGCGGCCGACGCCGTCCTCGCCCCCGTCGCGGACGTGCTGGCCGACCACGCGGCCGTGCGCGACGCGCTCTCGCCGGGTGGCCCCGCGGGCGGCGCCCGCTCCGCCCGGTCACGGCAGGCCGGAGCACCCCCTGCACCGTCCACCGCTCGGTCTGGGAGGCGGCGCCGCGGCCACTAGCCTGGAGGCATGGCCGAGTTCATCTACACCATGACCAAGGCGCGCAAGGCGCACGGCGACAAGGTCATCCTCGACGACGTCAGCATGTCCTTCTACCCCGGCGCCAAGATCGGGGTGGTCGGCCCCAACGGCGCCGGGAAGTCGACCATCCTCAAGATCATGGCGGGGCTCGACCAGCCGTCCAACGGCGAGGCGCGGCTCTCGCCCGGCTACAGCGTCGGCATCCTCGAGCAGGAGCCCCAGCTCGACCCCGACAAGGACGTCCTCGGCAACGTCAAGGACGGCCTCGGCGACATCGTCCGCAAGAAGGAGCGCTTCGACGCCATCGGCGTCGAGATGGCCGAGCCCGACGCGGACTTCGACGCCCTCATGAGCGAGATGGGCGCCCTGCAGGAGGAGATCGACGCCGCCGACGCCTGGGACCTCGACTCCCAGCTGGAGCAGGCGATGGACGCGCTGCGCTGCCCGCCGGGGGAGGCCGACGTCACGGTGCTCTCCGGCGGGGAGAAGCGCCGCGTGGCGCTGTGCAAGCTGCTGCTGAGCAAGCCCGACCTCCTGCTGCTCGACGAGCCGACCAACCACCTCGACGCCGAGAGCGTGACGTGGCTGGAGCAGCACCTCGCCGCCTACCCGGGCGCCGTCCTCGCCGTCACGCACGACAGGTACTTCCTCGACAACGTGGCCGGCTGGATCGCCGAGGTCGACCGCGGGCGCCTCTACCCCTACGAGGGCAACTACTCCACCTACCTGGAGAAGAAGCAGGCCCGCCTGCAGGTGCAGGGCAAGAAGGACGCCAAGATGGCGAAGCGCCTCGCCGACGAGCTCGAGTGGGTGCGCAGCAACGCCAAGGGCCGCCAGACCAAGTCGAAGGCCCGCCTCGCCCGGTACGAGGAGATGGCGGCCGAGGCCGAGCGCACGCGGAAGCTCGACTTCGAGGAGATCCAGATCCCGCCGGGCCCGCGCCTGGGCTCGCAGGTGATCGAGGTCTCCGGGCTGCGCAAGGGCTTCGGCGACCGGGTCCTCATCGACGACCTGTCGTTCACGCTGCCCCGCAACGGCATCGTCGGCGTCATCGGCCCGAACGGCGTCGGCAAGACGACGCTCTTCAAGACGATCGTCGGCCTCGAGGAGCCGGACGCCGGCACCGTCAAGGTCGGCGACACGGTGAAGATCTCCTACGTCGACCAGGGCCGTCAGGGCCTCGACCACGGGAAGACGCTGTGGGAGACCGTCTCCGACGGCCTCGACTACATCCACGTCGGCAACGTCGAGATGCCCTCGCGGGCCTACGTCTCGGCCTTCGGCTTCAAGGGCCCCGACCAGCAGAAGCCGGCCGACGTGCTCTCCGGCGGTGAGCGCAACCGCCTCAACCTGGCGATGACGCTCAAGGAGGGCGGCAACCTGCTGCTCCTCGACGAGCCGACGAACGACCTCGACGTCGAGACGCTCGGCAGCCTCGAGAACGCGCTGCTCGACTTCCCGGGCTGCGCCGTGGTCATCTCCCACGACCGGTGGTTCCTCGACCGGGTCTGCACGCACATCCTCGCCTACGAAGGCACGCCGGAGAACCCGTCGAGCTGGTACTGGTTCGAGGGCAACTTCGACTCCTACGAGCAGAACAAGGTCGAGCGCCTCGGGCCCGACGCCACGCGCCCGCACCGCGTGACCTACCGGCGCCTCACGCGCGACTAAGTCGTCCCGCTGTACGTTCGCCTCTACAACGCTCGCCGGCCTTGGGGAGTAGGAGGTTCACGATGCAAGATTTCCCCGCCTCTGCGCAACGTCATCATTCCGACGGTGCATCCTTGCTGGCAGGAGGGCGACACGAGACCGCGGATCACCTATTCGGCTTCTCTGCCGAGTGCAGTCTGAAGGCGATTCTCACTGGTCTAGGTGGTGTGCCGACGCCTGTTTCGGGACCTCCGACTCAAGGGGCAACTCGCTTCGGACATCTTCCCCATCTGTGGGACACGTCGGCTTTGTACCTACAAGGCAGAGCATTGCAAGCTTCCCCTACTCAGATGACGAGCCTTATGTCAGGCGCTAATCCTTTCGCTCGGTGGAACGTCAATCAGCGGTATGAGAGTGGGACTGTTTCTTCTCAACAAGCGGCCACGCACGAAGGCGCATCCAAAGCTCTGCTCAATTGGACGCAGGCGTCACTGCTGGCGGGAGTGCTTCTGTAATGGCAACCTTCGATGAGGTGGCAGGGCTCGCTAACTCGGCAATCGCCACTTTGGGTGACAAGGAGCTCGGTCGATCCACCTTTGTGCGCGATGTATCGGGCCGAGTTCGCTTGGTCATAGACGATTTGGGCCGCCGAGCTGGAGGCCTGAGCCAGGAACTTCTTGCTGCCACGGATGAGAACCTGCGTGCAGCACTCGGGTCATATGCTCCGTCTGGCCCAGTCGTCATCCCGGCAAGCAGTCTCATCGAACCGACGCAAATTCTTGATGCACCAGGACTTCTGGTCACCCCCAGTGTTGGAACGGGGTCCGTTAAGTGGCTGGAACGCACTATCACCGGGGCCGACTGGCATGTTGAAGGGCAATCGGCGCACCAGAAGTGGATGGCGCTCTACTCATTCAAGGGTGGCGTCGGGCGATCGACCGCGGGGGCGTGGCTTGCACGAGTGGAGTCGGGGCGAGGAAAGTGCGTGCTGGTCGTCGATCTTGATCTTGAGAGCCCCGGTGTCTCAAACTTGCTTAGCCACGTTGGGGATCTGCCGTCTCATGGCGTCGTCGACCAGATGGTTGAAACGGCAGTGGGTAATGTCGAAGAATTGGACACTGTCGCGCTCGCTCACATCGATGACCTTACTGCAGGCGAGGTTTGGATCGCGCCCGCTCAAGGTAGGCCTAGGGAAGGTTACACTTTTCTCCCCAAGCTTAACAGAGTGTATTCCCCAATCACCATCGATGGACGCCCTTTAACCTTCGCTGACCGGGTGGAGTCGGCTGTGTCGGCGAGCGTTGAAGCAGTACGCAGACGCTCTCGAGAGCCTGACCTCGTCCTCCTAGATAGTCGCGCCGGATTGCATGACATAGCAGCGGCGGTGGTGACCCGCCTCGCAGGGACCACGCTCGTCTTCAGTGGCGATAGTGAGGCAACGTGGATCGGCTACGGCAACCTGGCGAGTGAGTGGGGCAGTAACGCGGCCTTGGCCACGCGAATGCGCTCCAACATCAAAATGGTGGCGTCTTTAGCGCCAGACGTGGGCGAAGAGGCTTACCTCGCGCGCTTTGCGGAGCGCTCATATGCCTGTTGGAGCAGCATTTACGACGACCTCCAGGCCGGGGATGCATATGACGAAGACGCTTACAATCCTCCGCCTAATGACACCTCTGCGCCGCACTATCCCCTGCCTATCACCTTCGACCCGACCCTTCGGCACCTAGAGAGAGCAAGCTTCTTGGCGGCTTTCGAGTCGAGAGTCGCGCAGGCTGCCTTTCAACGCTTCACGCAGGGTGTCCAAGACATCATCGACAGTGGAGAACTTGATGGAACTCGCTGACTCTCGATCGCTCGGCGGCTATATTGCTGCTGTTCTCGCTGATGAAGCCGTCGATGCCGACACCCGTCTCCCGCGCCGTGGCGTCTACACCCCTCTTGAGCATCGACGCGCACTCCTTCCCGACACGACAGTCGTGAGGGGGGCGCGGGGTGTCGGTAAAACCGTGTGGTTTAGGTCGCTACAGGTTGAGACACTGCGTTCGAGTGCGGCATCGGAGTACAGGCTTCCAGCCCTACGTGATCCACTTGTTGCAGTAGGCTACGGCAACCTTCTCGAGCCTGACCTTTATCCGTCCGCGGCGGACCTTCTCGAGATGACGGATGTGGCATCACCCTCCGAGATCTGGAGTGCGGTGGTACTGAAGGTTCTGGGCAGTCCCGTCATGGCAAGTCTGACTAGCTGGACCAGTCGGGCCCGGGCCGTTCACAATGACCCAAGGGTCGTACCGCGAGAGTATGCGCGCTTGGATCGCGAGATGGAGTCGGAGGAGCGGACGGCTCTCGTTCTCTTCGATGCACTCGACCGAATGAGCGCTTCGCGTCCGGTTACGGACCGGCTGGTCCGCGGGCTACTTCAGGTGGCGCTGGACTTGCGGGTCGGGACGCGCAACATTCGCGCAAAGGTCTTCGCCCGTCCCGACTTGCTTGACAGTGCCCGCTTTACGGACGCGTCTAAACTGGATGCCAACCGAGTAGACCTAACCTGGTCCTCCACCAGTCTCTTTGGGCTGTTTTTCACGACTCTGGGGAACGGTGGGGGGAGTGACGCAGCGGACTTCCGTGCGCAGACTGGCGCGTGGAGGCAGGGATTGGACGGCCGCTGGCGTTCTGACGTCTTGTCCGCCGACCAGAGCGCGCAGGCGCATCTTTTCACAAAGATCGCTGGCCCATACATGGGAAGTAGCATCAAGCGGGGGCGTACCTATCAGTGGCTGCCGAGCCACCTCGCTGATGGCCGCGGCATGGTGAGTCCACGAAGCTTCCTGACTGCTCTGCGACAAGCGGCTGAGCGCACTTCTACACTCAGGGGTGGGCATGAGTACGCCATCCACCGTGACGAACTGAAAGAGGGCGTCCGCTTCGCTTCCCAGGGTCGAGTGACCGAGATCGAGGAGGACCTTCCGTGGGTGCCGTTGCTCGTGCGTCCTCTTGAGGGCCTGCAGGTGCCCCTGGCGCAGTCCGATGTGTTCGACAGGTGGCGGACACAGGATGTGCTGGGCAGGCTCGAGCATATGCAGGAGCCCAGAATCAGTGCGGAGTTGTCTGAGGTGAGGGTGGGGCCGCGTGATGTGCTAGACGAGCATGCGGTGCTTGAGCAGTTGGCTGATGTAGGTGTCGTCACCTATCGATATGATGGGCGTGTTGACCTGCCAGATGTCTACCGATTGGCCTTCGGCCTAGGGCGGAAGGGTGGTATTCCTCGGGTGGCCGTCAACTAGCGTCTTGACCCCCTTCAGCATCATGGAGGCGCCTGTCCTTCGGGCGCACGAGCCCCTCCTGGGCGACGGAGGCGACGAGGACGCCGTCGCGGGAGAACACCTGGCCGGTGGCGAGCCCTCGGGCGCCGACGGCGGTGGGGGAGGCCTGGCGGTAGAGCAGCCACTCGTCGAGACGCGCCGGGCGGTGCCACCACAGGGCGTGGTCCAGGCTGGCGACCCGCAGCCCGCGCGAGGCCCACGTGAGGCCGTGGGTGGTGAGCACGGGCTCGAGGAGCGAGTCGTCGCTCGCGAAGGCCAGCACCGCCCGGTGGAGGGCGTCGTCCTCGGGGAGCGGCGCCGTGGTCCGCAGCCACACCGCCTGCCCGCTGCCCGGCGGCAGCACGCCCTCGGGCACGTGGCGCAGGTCGAGCGGCCGCGAGCTGGCCCAGCGCTGGGCCCAGGCTCGGGCGGCGTCGTCGAGCGAGCCGGGCACGCGCCAGGGCGGGGGCGCGTCCGGCGTGCCGAGAAGCTCGACGGTGGGCCGCAGCTCCTCGGGCCCCGGCACGTCGGGCGCCGCGACCTGGTGGTCGACGCCGTCCGCCGGCGCCTGGAACGAGGCGATCATCGACAGGATCGGCCGGTCGTGCTGCAGGGCGTGCACCCTGCGGGCGCTGAAGGAGCGCCCGTCGCGCAGCCGCTCGACGGCGAAGGTGATGGGCAGCGAGGAGTCCCCGGCCCGCAGGAAGTAGCCGTGCATCGAGTGGACGGGCCGGGTGGCGCCCTCGCCCGGCGGGGGCGGGTCGCCGGGGGCCACCTCGCCGGCGCGACCGTCGCCCACGGTGCGGGTGGCGGCGACCACGGCCTGCGCCACGACCTGCCCGCCGAAGACGCGGCCGTGCGGCTGCGGGAGGCTCTCGCCCGCGAAGAGGTCCTGGCCCCGCTCGTCGACGCCGCGCTCCTCCAGCGCCAGGACGTCGAGGAGCCGCTGCAGCAGGCGGTCACCGGCGCTGCCGGTGCCGCCGTCCCGGGCGGGAGGGGCGTCGGGCCAGGCGGGCAGGCTCCCGGTGCCGCCCCCGTCCCCTCGGGCGGCGTCCTCCGGCTGGGCGTCGTCAGGTGAGTCGACCACGGGCGCGACCGTACCGGCGACGCCGCGGGCCGCTGCGCCGTGCGAGGGGAGGGCGCGGGCCTGCGACGATGCCGCCATGCCCGCTCGTGAGGTCCTCGTCCCGCTGCGCTGGTCCGACATGGACGCCTACGGCCACGTGAACAACGTGCAGTACGTGCGCCTGCTGGAGGACGCCCGCATCCTCGCCTTCCGCACACCCCACGGGGAGGCGACGTCGGAGTCGCCCGTGCGCACCGGCACGATCATCGCCCGCAACGAGGTCGAGTACCTCGTGCCGCTGAAGTACCAGTACGAGCCCGTCACCGTGCGCCTGTGGGTCAGCCGCACCTCGGGCGCCAGCTTCGACCTGGGCTACGAGGTCCGCGGCCGGGCCGAGGACGCCCCCGACGAGCTGACGGGCGACGCGGAGGGCTGGGTCGTCTACGCCCGCGCCGAGTCGACCGTCGTGCTCTTCGACATGGACGCCGGCCGCCCCCGCCGCATCACGCCGGGCGAGAGCGCGATGTTCGCCGAGATGACCGGCCCCCCGGTCGAGCTCCGGCGGCGCGCCCGCGAGCGCGCGGCCGCCGCGGCGACCTCCTAGCCGCCCGCCGGGGACGCGGCGCCACCGCGGGACCCGTCAGCGCGCCTCGTCCCCGCCCTCGCCGGAGCCCTCGCCGTCGCCGGAGCCCTCGCCGTCGGGGAGCTCCTCCGCGCCCGCGCCGTGGTCGCCCCCCGGCAGCTCCTCGGGCGGCAGCTGGAGCAGCGCGTCGGCCAGCTCGGCGTCGGCCACGAGCGTCGTCATCCAGCTGGTGCGGACGGCCGCCAGGACCGCTGCCGTCCGCTCCGCCCCGTAGGCGACCGCGACGACCTCGCCGACGTCCTCGAGCTGGGACAGCTCGAGGGCCATCACCCGGTCGTCGAAGGCGCTCGGCACGCGGCGGCCGTCGGCGTCGAGGAGGCGCCCGCTGATCTCGGCGACCGCGCCGTCGCGCCGCCCGGCCTCGCGCTCGTGCGGCGCGACGGCCGGCCAGATGGTCGACAGGCCCTCGCCCCACCCGCCGACGGCGACGACCGCCGTCGTCAGGTCGTCGACGCGCCGCAGGGCGGCCCGGATGCCCGGGTCGCGGCGCAGCGCCGTCGCCGTCTCCGCGTCGGCCGTGACGAGCGGGGCGTACACGGGCAGCGCGCGACCGCGGGAGACGGCGGCGACGCGGCGCACGAGCTCGACCGTGCCGGAGCCCGCGTCGTGCAGCGCGCCGGCGAGCTGCACCACGGTGCACGGCGGCAGCCGCTCGAGCGCCTGCGCGGCGTGGGCCAGCGTGCGGCTCCACGTGAGGCCGAGGACCTCGCCGTCGACGAGCAGCTCCTCGAGCAGCGCGGCGACGGCCTGGCCGAGGTGCTCGCGGACGACGACGTCGTCCCCGGTCGGCACCTCGACGACGACGGCCCGCTCGAGCCCCAGCGCCGCGGCCAGCGCCACCGAGCGCTCGGGGTCCGTGCCGCCGGGGACGACGACGCTGACCCGCACGACCCCGCGCTCGGCCGCCTCCTCGAGCAGCCGCGCCACCTTGAAACGGCTGATGCCCAGGTCGGCCGCGATGGCGACCTTGCTGTCGCCGACGACGTGGAAGCGGCGGGCGACCTCGCCGAGGAGCACGAGCCCGGTCGGCCCCGGCGGGTGGCCGCCGGGCCGCGGCGCGCTGCTCGTGCTCGTCCCGGCCCGGGGCGGCCGCCCGGCCGACCCGTGGCGGGCCGGAGCGCGCGAGGTCCTCTCGTCCACGGTGACGACTCCTCATCTGCGAGGCGTGAGCGCTCAGGTGAGCACGCGCACTGTAGCGAGCGGGGCGCGGCCGACGCTCACCGCCGGCCGCGCCCCGCTCGTCGTCCGGGCTCTCCCCTCGGGCGCTCGGCTCAGGCGCTCGCGGGGGACTCCTCGCGCAGCCACGCCGTCGTCATCGGCGGCAGCAGACGCGCCTCGGCGTCGCGCTGCAGGTCGCCGCTGACGAGGAGGACCTCGGCGCCGGCCGGGAGCGCCACCGGCTGCTCGCCGAGGTTGGCGACGACGAGCGCGCCCGCGCTGCGGAAGGCGAGGATGCCGTGCTCCTCGCCCCGAGCCCGCCCGTCCGGGCCCTCGAGGGTGCGCCACGACAGCCCGGTGGAGGAGCCGAGCGCCAGCTCGCGGCGCAGGCGCAGCGCCGCCCGGTACATCTCGTACGTCGAGCCGGGGACGTCGCGCTGCCGGTCGAGCGCGAGCTCGCCGTAGACGGCCGGCTGCGGCAGCCACGAGGCCGCCGTGGGGCCGAAGCCGAAGGACGGCGCGTCGCCCTCCCACGGGATGGGGACCCGGCATCCGTCGCGGCCGTTCGTCTCGTGGCCCGTGCGCTCCCACGACGGGTCCTGGCGGGCCTCGTCCGGCACGACCGCGTCGGGCAGGCCCAGCTCCTCGCCCTGGTAGACGTAGGCGCTGCCCGGCAGCGCCAGCATGAGCAGCGTCGCCGCGCGGGCGCGCTGCAGGCCCACGGCCGGGTCCGGCTGCACGTCGTCGGCGCCGAGGCCGTCGGGGTTGCCGCCGGCCAGGTCGAGCCCGAAGCGCGTGGTGTGGCGGACGACGTCGTGGTTGCTCAGCACCCAGGTGGGCGGGGCGCCGACGGCGGACATGGCGGCCGCCGTCTCCTCGACCTGGGCGCGCAGCGCCGCGGCGTCCAGCGGCGCCACGAGGTAGGCGAAGTTGAAGGCCTGCTGCATCTCGTCGTCGCGGACGTAGCGGGCGAGCCGCTCGACCGGGTCGACCCAGGCCTCCGCGACGAGCATGCGGTCGCCGTCGTACTCCTCGAGGACGGCGCGCCACCGGCGGTAGACCTCGTGGACGCCCTCCTGGTCCCACATCGGCGGGGGCGTGCGCGACTCGCCGCCCTGGCCGGCCAGCGTGCCCGTGATCATCTCCGTCGCGGCGTCCCACTCCGGCAGGCCGTCGGCCTTGACGAGGCCGTGGGCCACGTCGACGCGGAAGCCGTCGACGCCGCGGTCGAGCCAGAAGCGCAGGACGTCCTGGAACTCCTCCACGACCTCGGGGTTGGTCCAGTCGAGGTCGGGCTGGGAGACGTCGAAGAGGTGCAGGTACCACTGGCCGGGGCGCCCGTCGGCCTCGGTCACGCGCTCCCACGCCGGGCCGCCGAAGACCGAGCGCCAGCTCGTCGGCGCGAGCTCGCCGTCCGCGCCGCGGCCGTCCCGGAACAGGTAGCGAGCCCGCTCCGGGCTGCCCGGACCGGCGGCGAGCGCCGCGCGGAACCACGCGTGGTCCGACGACGTGTGGTTGGGCACGAGGTCGACGACGACGCGCAGGCCCAGCTCGTGGGCGCGGGCGACGAGGGCGTCGGCGTCGGCGAGCGTGCCGAAGCGCGGGTCCACGTCGCGGTAGTCGGCGACGTCGTAGCCCGCGTCGTGCTGGGGCGAGGTGTAGAAGGGCGAGAGCCACAGGGCGTCGACGCCCAGCTCGGCGAGGTGGGGGAGGCGGGCGGTGATGCCCGGCAGGTCGCCCATGCCGTCGCCGTCGGAGTCGGCGAACGACCGCGGGTAGACCTGGTAGACGACCGCGGAGCGCCACCACTCGCCGCGGCCACCGGCGATGCTCACGCCCTCCGGGGCGCTGCTGGGGGCGCTGCTGGGGGCCTTGTCGGGCGTCGGGTCGGCGGCGGGCGCGGGGGCGGCGTCGGTCGTCGTCACGCGGGGTGAGGCTACCGGCGCCCGAGGGGGCGCCCGGCACGTGCCCGGGCTCCGGACGGGGCCCGGGCGGGGACCGTCCGGGGCCCGGGGCGTCGACCCGCCCGGCCCTGAGCCGCGGCC